>NZ_JBHVDX010000034.1:0-60263 GCF_042802555.1 Streptomyces sp. NPDC057474
GTGAGGGGTTCCGGCGGGGCGGAACCGTCTTTCAACGGGCCCGGAGCTGGGTCACCAGAAAGGTGAGGCCTTCCGGGCCGCTCAGCCGCAGTACAGGGCGGCCGCCGTCCTCGATCCACGAGACCTGGCCGCCGTCGCGCTCGCGGACGCGTGCGGCGACGGTGGCCAAGCCGTCGACACCGACCATGAGCTCCCACTGCGGGGCGGCGCCCGTGGTGGTGAAGTCGGCGTGGGCGAAGTCCGTGTCGGTCACCTCGCGGTAGAAGTCCCGGGCCCGGTCCGGCTGTGCGCAGGCCAGGACCATACGGTGCGGTGCGCCGGTGGAGCCCGGCGGAAGTCGCCACCCGCCGAACCGGTGTGGCTGCCAGAAGGAGACTGCCGCGCCCACCGGATCGACCAGCGTGGCCAGGCGCCCCTGGTCGCCCGCCTCGAACGGCGGGACGACGAGACGGGCCCCGTTCGCCACCGCCGTCCCGGTGCGTCGGTCGACGTCGTCGACCGCCAGGTAATAGGCGATGTGGGCGGGGGTCCCCGGCGGGTAGACCGGATGCGCGAGATCACTCACACCGCCGAGCCACCAACCGGTCCCACCTGCGGCCCTCCCGTCCCGACCGGCACCCCAGCCGCCCTCACCGGCGGCTCTACCATCCCCTCCGCCGGCCCGGCCGCCCCCGAACGAGATCTTCGTCGCCCGGCGCCAGTCCTCCTCGTCGACGGCGAAGTGCCAGCCCAGGAGGTCGGCGAAGAAGGCGGCGGTGCCGGGCAGATCACGGGTCTTGAGGTCCATCCAGCAGAACTCGTTCAGGGAGCCGAGGCGGGTCGTCATCCGGCCAGCTCCAGCACCCCCACCGTCTGGCCCCCGCTGGTCTCCCCCGTCGTACGGAAGCCGAGGCCCAGGTAGAAGGCCTCCGGGCCGTCGGGGCCGGGGTGCCAGGTGACGAAGAGCCGACTGCCGCCACGACGGCGGATCTCGGCGGCCACGGACTCGACGGCGAAACGGCCGTACCCCCGCCCCTGTTCGTCGGCGGCGATATTGAGACGCCAGAGCCCGGAACGGATGTCGGTGCCCGAACCGTCGCCCTTCCAGTCGATGTCGAGGAAGGCCATCAGGAAGCCGACGGCCCGGTCGCCGTCCCGGATGAGCCGGGGCCAGGCGACACCGGGGTGGACATACGCCTCGGCGAGTGACTTCGCGACCGGCTCCACCAGGTGTTCCTGGTCGGGGCGGATGCGTACGTCGAGTGCGGCTTCGAGGTTGGCGGGGGTTATGTCGGCCAGGTGCGGGTTGGTTGTCATGATCGATCAGATAGCCGGAAGTGGTGCGGGTCCCGCAAGCGATTTACGGGACCGTCGAACCGTTCGAACCGTCCGGGTCGTCCCGGGGACGCCCCCAGCGACATCATCGCGATCTGACAGCTGAAGCGATTGCCCTCCACCGCGATCCTGCCCAGCGCGGACAGGACGGAGGCCGGCGTGTCAGTGCCCGCGTCGGCGTGCTCCTGCGCGAGCGGCCGGTTGTCCGCCACATCGGTCAGTACGCGGCCGCGTCAAGCTTGCTCTTCGACGTCCCCGGCCGGGGGCCAGGCGTCGCCCCACTCCGCGTCACGGGCCGCCCTGTAGAGGAGGCCGTGGCGCTTGGTGACGGTGCTCCGGCTGAGGGCGGGCACGGCTCCGGTCGCACTCTCCGCGGCGGTCTCCGTCCCCGTATCCGTCCTCGTATCCGTATCCGTCTCCGCCCCCGGCTCGCAGAGGTCCAGGAGGACCTGGCCCTTGCGGATCTGGGGCTTGCGGACGACGCGGGAGGGGGCCGGGGCCGGGGTGAAGCGGGTGGCGGCGACGTAGCTGAACTTCTCGTCCTCGTACGGCAGGGTGCCGCCCTTGACCTGGCGGTGCAGGGAGGAACGGCTGACGCGGGCGGAGAAGTGGCACCAGTCCTCGCCGGGGACGATGGGGCAGGCGGCGCTGTGCGGGCAGGGCGCGGCGATGTGGAAACCGGCGGTGATGAGACGGTCGCGGGCCTCGATGACGCGGGCGTAGCCGTCGGGCGTGCCGGGTTCGATGATCACGACGGCCTGGGCGGCGGTCGCGGCCGCCTCGACGACGGCGGCGCGGTCGGTGGCGGTCAGCTCACCGAGGACGTAGGAGACGGTGACGAGATCAGTGCTCTCGATGGTGAGCGCCGATCCGATACGAGAGCGCTGCCACTCGGCGGCCTTCAGCTCCGGGTTCGCCGCGGCGATCTCCCGCCCGAGCGCCAACGCCGGCTCCGCCCAGTCGAGCACCGTCACCGGCCGCCCGCCCTCCCAGGTCGCGTTCACCGCCCATGTCGCCGCGCCCGTGCCCCCGCCGACATCCACGTGGCTGCCGGGCTCCCACCCGGGCACCGCCACCGAGAACGCCTCCAGCGCCGAGCACACCGCCTCGAACGTCGCCGGCATCCGGTACGCCGCGTAGGCGACGACATCCGACCGGTCCCGCAACACCGGCGCGTCCGTCGGCGTCCGCCCCCGATAGTTCGCGATCAGCCGCTCCACCGCCTGCGTGGCCGACTTCGGCGGTAGCCCGTCGAGGAGACCGGCGAGAGCGGTGCGGAGGGTGTCGGCGGAGGAGGCGGGGGCGTTCACGTGGCGATTCTACGAGGGGGCGGGAGTGCGGCGAGCGGCTCTGCGCTGGTCCCGGTCCGGGCCGGACCGGCCGGAGCCTCTGGTCCCTTCGACCGGTCTCACATCCCCCGCACCGCCCGCGCCACCCGGGTCCCCGCCGCCGCCCGTGCCGCGTTGATCGGGTCGCGGCGGCGCGGGTGGACCGCGTTCGTGAGGAGGACGAGGAAGGTGTCCGTGGCCTGGTCGAGGACCAGGGACGTGCCCGTGAAGCCGGTGTGGCCGGCCGCGCCCCGGCCTGCCAACTCCCCCATGAACCAGGGCTGGTCGAGGGCGAAGCCGAGGCCCGGCGCGGTGAGCATCAGCTCGATGAAGTCGGGGCCGAGGATGCGGGCGGGACCGTAGGAGCCGCCGGACAGGAGGGTGCGGCAGAAGATCGCCAGGTCTCGGGCCGTCGAGAAGAGGCCCGCGTGGCCGGCCACACCGCCGAGGGACCATGCGTTCTCGTCGTGGACGTGGCCACGGATCATGCCCCGGTCCGCCTTCGCCCAGGGGCGGCGTTGGTCCTCCGTCGCCGCGGCGGCCGGGCAGGGGCCGAAGGTCGTCGACACCATGCCCAGCGGCTGGGTGATGCCGTCGCGGATCAGGACGTCGAGGGTCCGGCCGGTCAGGCGTTCCAGGACGTGCTGGAGGAGCAGAAGGTTCAGGTCGGAGTAGAGGTGGGCCGTGCCGGGGGGAACCGTCGGGGCCTCCGAGCGGAGCATCACCAGGCGGGCGGCCGGGGACGGGCAGTCGTACAGCGGGAGTTCGGGGCGGAGCCCGGAGGTGTGGGTGAGGAGGTGGCGGACGGTGAGACCGTGTTCGGCGGCGCCGGTGAACTCGGGGAGGTACGCCGCCACCTTCGCGTCGATGCCGAGGGTGCCGCGTTCCAGTTGCTGGACGGCGGCCACGGCGGTGAACAGCTTGGTGAGCGAGGCCAGGTCGAAGGGGGTGTGCGGGGTCGCCGGTACGCGAAAGTCCGGCGGAGGTTCCAGTCCCCCGTCGGTGCGCTCGTCGTAGGCCTCGTAGCGGACCGCCCAGCCCGCCGCCTCCTCGACGGCGATGACGGGGCCGCGGCCGGCGAGGACCACGGCGGCGGGGGCCCGGGGGCGGTCCCCCTCCGTCAGCGCGCGCACGTCTCGTACGAGATGGCGCAGTTCCTCGGGGTCGAGTCCGGCCCGTTCCGGGGTGTCCGTGCGCAGTCTCGGCGCGCTCAGCTGCCTACTCCCTCCACAGTCGTACGTCTGTTCCAAGGACGGCACAGTGCCACGAAGCAGGTCGC
This sequence comes from Streptomyces sp. NPDC057474, assembly GCF_042802555.1. Lineage (NCBI taxonomy): Bacteria > Bacillati > Actinomycetota > Actinomycetes > Kitasatosporales > Streptomycetaceae > Streptomyces > Streptomyces sp. NPDC057474. Next base: position 3,922 of record NZ_JBHVDX010000034.1, read on the forward strand.
GGCCACCAGTGTCGCGGCCAGTTGGACGACGGCCATGGGGACGGCGGTGTCCTCGCCCGCGACGCCGACCAGGGGGGACGCTATCGCGCCGATCAGGAAGGACGAGGTACCCAGCAGGGCCGACGCGGAACCCGCCGCGTGGCGTACCCGCATCAGGGCGAGGGCCTGGGTGTTGGGGAGGGTGACGCCCATCGCGGACATCAGCACGAAGAGGGCCGCCGAGACCGGGGTCAGGCCGACCTCGCCGAAGACGCCCAGGGACATCAGCAGCAGCGCGGTCGCGGAGAGGGCGACGATGACGAGGCCCACCGCGAACACCATGTCCAGGCTGACGCGGCCGACCAGGATCTTGCCGTTGATCTGGCCGACGATGACGAGGCCGACGGAGTTGACGCCGAAGAGCAGGCTGAACGTCTGCGGGGAGGCGCCGTAGATCTCCTGGATCACGAACGGGGAGGCGCTGATGTACGCGAAGAGGGCGGCGAAGGCGAAGCCGCCGGAGAGCGTGTAGCCCATGAAGATCCGGTCGGTGAGCAGGCCGCGCATCGCACCCAGGGTTTCGCCGATGCCGCCGCTGTGGCGCTCGGCGGGGGTGAGCGTCTCGGGGAGTTTCGCCCAGACGACGGCGAGGAGCGCGATGCCGATGACGGTGAGGACGACGAAGACACCCCGCCAGTCCGTGACGCGGAGGATCTGGCCGCCGATCAGCGGCGCGATGATCGGGGCCACCCCGGAGATCAGCATCAGGGTCGAGAAGAAGCGGGCCATCGCGTCACCGTCGTACAGGTCCCGGACCACGGCCCGGGCGATCACGATCCCGGCCGAACCGGCGAGACCCTGCACCAGGCGGAAGGCGATGAGGGTCTCGATGGTGGGGGCGAGGGCGCAGAGCGCGGTGGCGACGATGTAGACGGCGAGACCGAGAAGCAGCGGGCGGCGGCGGCCGAAGCGGTCGCTCATCGGGCCGATCAACAGCTGGCCGAGCGCCATGCCGGCGAGGCAGGCCGTGAGCGTGAGCTGGACCGTGGTGGCGGGGGCGTGGAGGGAGTTGGTGACCTCCGGCAGGGCCGGGAGGTACATGTCCATCGCGAGGGGCGGGGTGGCGGTGAGGCCGCCGAGGATGAGGGTGACGAGGAGACCGGTGCGGCGGAGGGCGGTGGGGTTGGTCTTCGACAGCTGCGGCTTCGACGACTGCGGCTTCGACGACTGCGGCTTCGACGACTGCGGCTTCGACGACTGCGGCTTCGACGACTGCGGCTTCGACGACTGCGGCTTCGACGGTTTCGGCGGCCGCTGTTCCCCCGTTGTGCCCGGCTTCGCGTACTCCGCCGCCACCGTGTTCGACTCGGCCGGTGCCGAGCCCGGTATGTGCCCCTCGGGCATGTGCCCCTCCCTCTCTGTTCGGTCCGCCACCTATGCTCTCAGCTCGTACGACGTGGGCGGGGTCACAATCCCGCCCCGGGGCCGAGGACAGGGGTGGCGATGTCGAACGACGGACGTGTGCGGTGGGGGATCCTGGCGACCGGAGGGATCGCCGCGGCCTTCACGGCCGACCTCGTCGACCTGCCGGACGCCGAGGTCGTGGCGGTGGCCTCGCGGAGCGAGGACTCGGCGAAGACCTTCGCGGAACGGTTCGGGATACCGAGGGCGTACGGCGACTGGCGCGCGCTCGCCGAGGACGCGGACGTGGACGTGGTGTACGTCGCCACTCCGCACTCGGCGCACCGGGTCGCCGCCGGAATGTGTCTGGAGGCGGGGCGGAACGTGCTGTGCGAGAAGGCGTTCACGCTGAACGGGCGGGAGGCGGAGGAGCTGGTCGCGCTGGCCCGGGAGCGCGGGCGGTTCCTGATGGAGGCCATGTGGATGTACTGCAATCCGCTGGTGCGGCGGCTCGCGGACATGGTGCGGGACGGCGCGATCGGTGAAGTGCGGACCGTGCAGGCCGACTTCGGGCTCGCCGGGCCGTTCCCGCCCTCGCACCGGCTGCGGGACCCGGCGCAGGGCGGGGGCGCGCTGCTCGACCTCGGTGTGTACCCGGTGTCCTTCGCGCAGCTGCTGCTCGGGGAGCCGTCGGACGTCACGGGGAGAGCGGTGCTCTCCGAGGAGGGCGTCGATCTCCAGACCGGAGCACTGCTCTCGTGGGAGAGCGGTGCCATCGCTTCGGTGCACTGCTCCATCGTGGGCGGCACGGGCACGTCCGCCTCGGTCACCGGTTCCGAGGGCCGCATCGACATCCCGTCCGGGTTCTTCTTCCCGGAGCGGTTCGTCCTCCACCGCGACGGCCGCGACCCGCAGACCTTCACCGCGGACCCGGCCGACGGCCCCCGCAACAGCCTCCGTCACGAGGCCGCCGAGGTCATGCGGGCCCTGCGCGCCGGGGAGACGGAGTCCCCGCTCGTCCCCCTCGACGGCACCCTCGCCGTGATGCGCACGCTGGACGCGATCCGGAACCGCGTCGGGGTGCGCTATCCCGGCGAGGACGACCGTCAAGGTGACCGACTGGCGGTTACGCCGGCGTGAGCCCCGGCTTGCCCGCCTCCACCGCGAAGGACGCCACCGTCGAGATGCCCGCGCCCGTCGTCGTCACGTACGGCACGGCCTTGAAGTCGGCGCGGGCGGACTCGCGGCCGAGAGCGACCGTGACGTACCCCCGACGGCCGTTGTAGAAGCGCATGTGGGGGTTGGCGGTCATGTAGGTGTCCCAGTTGGCGGGCTTGTCGGAGCCGTTGCCGCCGCTGGTGATGGACGTGGCGACGAGTTCCGTGCCGACGGTCCGGGACGAGCGGTTGTCGAAGTCACGCTTGATGTCGAAGGCGTAGCCGACGTGGACGTCGCCCGTGAGGACCATGAGGTTCTCGATGCCGGCGGCGTCCGCGCCGGCGAGGAGACGTTCGCGGGAGGCGCTGTAGCCGTCCCATGAGTCCATGGAGACCTTGTAGGCGTCGCCGACGGCGTTGCGGCGCTGGGAGAAGGTGACCTGCTGGGGGACGACGTTCCAGACGGCGTCGGACTTGGCCCAGCCGTTCAGGAGCCAGCGTTCCTGCGTGGCGCCCGTTATCGTGCGCGCGGGGTCGGCGGAGTCCGGGCCCGGGGTCTGCCAGCCGTCGCCGTACGCCTGGTTGGAGCGGTACTGGCGGGTGTCGAGTATGTCGAACTGGGCGAGGCGGCCCCAGTTGAAGCGGCGGTAGAGCTTCATGTCGGGCCCGTCGGGTTTCTGCGGGGTGCGCAGCGGCTGGTTCTCCCAGTACGCGCGGTACGCGGCGGCGCGGCGCAGCAGGAACTCCTCCGGGGGGACGTCGTTCTCGGGGATGTCGTCGGCGTAGTTGTTCTCGGTCTCGTGGTCGTCCCAGGTGACAACGAACGGGTGCGCGGCGTGCGCGGCCCGCAGGTCGGGGTCGCTCTTGAAGAGGGCGTACCGCAGGCGGTAGTCCTCCAGGGTGACCGTCTCGCGGTTGAACAGGTCGGGCAGGACGCGGTCGGTGTACTTGCGGTTGCCGCCGGCCGAGTTGACCGCGTACTCGTAGAGGTAGTCCCCGAGGTGGAAGACGACATCGATGTCCTCGTCCGCCAGGTGCCGGTAGGCGGTGTAGTAGCCGTCCGTGTAGGCCTGGCAGGAGACGGCCGCGAAGGAGAGGCCGGTGGAGCCGGTCAGATGGGCACGGCCGGGGGCGGTGCGGGTGCGGCCGGTCTCGCTGATCCAGGTGCCGGTGCGGAAGCGGTAGTAGTAGACGCGGCCGGGGTCGAGGTAGCCGACCTCGACGTGGACGGTGTGGTGGAACTCGGGGTGGGCGGTGGCGGTGCCGCGTCTGACGACCCGTCGGAAGTTCTCGTCGTGGGCCAACTCCCAGTGGACGGCGACGCGTTCGGCGGGCAGCCCGCCGTCCGGCTGGTACGGGGACGGGGCGAGCCGGGTCCACAGGAGTACGGAGGCGGGCAGCGGGTCGCCGGAGGCCACGCCGAGGGTGAACGGGTCCTCGGTGATCCGCCGCGCGTCGAGCGGGGCGGCGGCCGCGGCACCGGCCGCGGGAAGGTTGGTGGCGAAGGCGAGCGCGGCGGCGGCTCCGGTGACGGTGAGGAAGCGGCGGCGGTCGAAGTGCCGGGCGGCGGCGCGAAGTTCGGGCGTGTGGGACGAACGGGGCGGCGTCGATTCGTGGGCTGCGGGTGTCATCTGGCCCTCTCCTGACGGTTGTTGTACTTGGCATTGGAGTGGCCAGGTTCGACGATCTTCTGTCGCGTACACAACAGCCAGATGGCGGATGGATGAGTTCCGGATGGCGCGCCCTTCCTGCGGGGTCGACCGCACACCCTCCCTTACGCTGCGAGCCCATGAAGGCTAAAGGAACCAAGATCGCGATCGTGACGGGCGCGGGCTCTGGCATCGGCCGTGCCGTGGCCGTGGAACTGCTGCGCGCCGGCTGGTCGGTGGCGCTGGCGGGCCGCCGCGAGGAGAAGCTCGCCGAGAGCGCGGCCGAGGCCGTCGCCGCGCCGGACACCGGCACGGGCACCAGCACCAGCACGGGCACGGGGGCAGGTGCCAGCACCGGCACGGGCACCAGCACGGGCACGGGCACCAGCACCGGCACCGGCACCGGCACCGGCACCGGCACCGAGTCCCCGGAGGCGCTGTGCGTCCGTACGGACGTCTCGCGGCCCGGGGACGTTGACGCGCTCCTCGCCGCCGTGCGCGAGCGGTTCGGGCGGCTGGACCTGCTGTTCAACAACGCGGGCACGTTCGGTCCGGGCGGGGTGCCGGTGGAGGAGCTGGACTACGCGGCCTGGCGGCATGTCGTGGACACCAACCTCAACGGGGCGTTCCTGTGCGCGCAGGCGGCATACCGGCAGATGAAGGAGCAGGACCCGCAGGGCGGCCGGATCATCAACAACGGCTCCATCTCCGCGCACACGCCCCGGCCGCACTCCGTCGCGTACACCGCGACCAAGCACGCGCTGACCGGCCTCACCAAGTCGCTCTCGCTGGACGGGCGGCCGTACGGCATCGCGGTCGGCCAGATCGACATCGGCAACGCGGCGACGGACATGACCGAGCGCATGGCGAACGGCGTCCTGCAGGCCAATGGACAGCTCGTGCCCGAGCCGGTGATGGATGTGACCGATGTGGCGCGGACCGTGCGGCACATGGCGGAGCTGCCCCTGGAGGCGAATGTGCAGTTCGCGACGGTGATGGCGACGACGATGCCGTACGTCGGACGGGGCTGAGCCGCCGGAGAGCGGGGCCGGCCCGTGCGAGGAAGGCCGGCCTGTGCGAGGAAGGCCGGCCCGGCCGTGCCCACCAGGCCCCGGCGGCACTCGTCCATGGCTCAACTTCCACAAACGGAAGGTGTTCCTCCGGTCCATTCGAGCACGTGGCAGGCATATGCTCAGGACTCGTCTCCACGAGAGCTTCACACTTGGAGACGGCGGCTTCCGCGACCAACCCGAGGGGGGAGGCGGCAGCCGTTCCGTGCTCCGGAAGGGGGCGGACCTCGCGTGGGACCGCGAGGTAAGCACCGGAGCGCGGAACGGCTGCCGCCGATTTTTCTTCTCCGGGCGGTAGCCAAGCGGGATTTCCTGGCAATAGCCCATGGACGGCTCAGGAATTCGCTGTCTTATCGAAATCTGATGCCCGGCCTCGATTTCTCAGGCCTTACACATTCCTTACTCAGGACCCCTCAAAGGTTCCTCCCTAGCTTGTGACCGCGCCCACAGCGGGCGCCAAGAACCTTTGAGGAACGGGATGTTTGGCATCTATCTCAAGCGCGAGCTGGGCCGGCGCAAGAAGGCGGCTCTGGTCATCGCCATGGGTCTGGCGCTCGGAATCGCGCTGGTCATCACCGTCAACTCGGTCTCGACGGGGATGCGGCAGGCGCAGGACAAGGTCCTTCAGTCGCTCTACGGCCTGGGCACCGACATGACGGTCACCAAGGCCAGAGAGGCGCCCTCCGGGGACGACGAGGAGCAGGGCGGACCCAGATTCGAGTTCGACGCCGGCTCCGACGACGAGGAGGAGCAGAGTTCGGACCGGGTGATGACGCAGGGCGGGCAGACCCTGAAGTCCGCGCTCGTCGCCGAGGTGGCCAAGCAGGACGGCGTCGCGGAGGCCGTGGGCGCACTCAGCCTGAACGTCACCAAGGTCGACGGCTCCTTCACCCAGGGCGAGGCCCGGACCGACGACTCCTCCTCGCAGCAGGGCCAGGGCGGTCCGGGCGGCGGCACCGACCAGGGCGGCGGCTCCAGCCAGCCCCGCGTCGAGGGCGGCGGCGCCTCATTCGGCGTCAACAGCTACTCCGTCGCCGGTGTCGACGTCAGCGACCAGGACCTCGGCCCGCTCGCCACCTCGAAGATCACCAAGGGCAAGACGTTCACCGCCTCGCAGACCGACGCGAAGGTCGCGGTGCTCAGCACGTCGTACGCCAAGGAGAACGAGTACACGGTCGGCGAGACCCTCATGATCTCCGGCACCAAGTACAAGATCATCGGTATCGCGACGCCCGACAGCAGCGAGGCGACCACCGACGTCTATCTGCCGCTGAAGCAGGCGCAGACGCTCGGCGACGCGAAGAACACGGTCACCACGATCTACGTCAAGGCGACCGACTCGCAGCAGATCGACGCCGTCAAGGCGACCATCCAGAAGAACATCTCGGGGACGACGGTCACCACCTCCGCCGACCTCGCCGAGACCGTCTCCGGCTCGCTGACCACCGCCTCCGACCTCGCGACCAGCGTCGGCAAGTGGCTCTCCATCGCCGTGCTCGCCGCCGCGTTCCTGGTGGCCGCGCTGCTCACCTCCTCGGCGGTGTCCCGCCGGGTGCGCGAGTTCGGCACGCTGAAGGCGCTCGGCTGGCCGAGCCGCAAGGTCACCCGGCAGGTCGTCGGCGAGTCCATGGTGAACGGTCTGCTCGGCGGCGCCCTCGGTATCGGGCTCGGCCTCGCCGCCGCGTACACGGTGACCGCGATCAGCCCGACCCTCAAGGCGGAGCTGGGCAACACCGGCGGGATGGGCGGCGGCCCCGGCGGGGGCGGTGCTCCCGGCCAACAGACCTCCAACGCCCTGGAGATCGCGCTGGCCGCGCCCGTCTCCCTGTCCACCATCGCGCTCGCGGCGGGCCTCGCCATCGCCGGCGGTCTGATCGCGGGGGCCATGGGCGGCTGGCGCGCCTCCCGGATGCGCCCCGCCGACGCCCTGCGCAGCGTGTCCTGAACCCCGCCCCTTCACGCCAGACCCACGGAGTAACCCATGTACAAGCTCACCGGCGTCACCAAGCGCTACAAGCGGGGCAAGGAGACGATCGAGGCGCTGCGCGGCATCGGCCTCGTCATCGAGGACGGCGACCAGCTCGTCATCCAGGGCCCCACGGGTGGCGGCAAGTCCACCCTCCTGCAGATGATCGGCGGCCTGGACCGCCCCTCCGAGGGAAGCGTCGAACTGGACGGCGTCGACCTCGCCTCCATCAGCGAGGCCAAGCTGACCCGGCTGCGCGCCGAGAAGATCGGCATCATCTTCCAGGCGTTCAACCTCATCCCGACGCTGACCGCGCAGGAGAACGTCGAGACCGCGCTCGTCCCGCTCGGCGTGAAGCCGGCCGAGCGGCGCGAGCGGGCCGCCGAGGCGCTGCGCTCGGTGGGCCTCGGCGAGCGCCTCACCCACGCCCCGTCCGAGCTGTCCGGCGGTCAGCAGCAGCGCGTCGCCATCGCCCGCGCCCTGGTCAAGCGACCGAAGGTGCTCCTCGCCGACGAGCCCACCGGCAACCTCGACGAGGGCACCCGCGACGAGATCATGGCCCTGCTGGAGGGGCTGTGGCGCGAGCAGGGCCTCACCTTCATCCTGGTCACGCACGACTCGTCCATCGCCCGGCGGGCGCCCCGGCTCGCCACGATCAAGGCGGGGCAGCTGACGCTCACGGAGCAGGAGCAGTACGCGAGCTGAGGCTTCCTCAGCCGCTGACCCACAGGCCGTAGCGCCTGCCGAACAGGCCGTAGCGCCTGCCGTACAGGCCGTAGCGCCTGACGTACAGGCCGCGCCGAGCCGCCGGACCAGGACGAACTCGGCGTCGCTGTCAGCGGCTGCCGTACGGGCCGCTCACCGCCCCAGGATCCCATCGATCTCGGACACCTGGTCCGCGGTGAGCGGCCCTTTCGCGAGGGCGCCCGCGTTCTCCTCGGCCTGGGCGACCGAGCGGAAGCCGGGGATGGGCACGGTCTGCGGACTGCGGGCCCAGATCCAGGCGAGGGCGCCCTGCGCGAGCGTACGGCCCTCACTGGTGAGGATCTCGCGCAGCGCCTCGACCCGGCCGAGCCACTCCGGGTCGGCGCCGGCGTCCGCGGTGAAGCCCGGCAGCCAGGCGGGTGGAGCGCTGCGGATGTCCCCGGCCTCCAAGGCGCGCCCGGCGGTGTGCTTGCCGGTGAGCAGACCCATGGCGAGGGGGCTGCGGTTGACGCTCGCGAGGTTGTACTCCTCGCACAGCGCGAGGAGTTCGGGTGCGTCCTGCAGGATGTTCAGCCGGTGCTGCACGGCCGCGCAGTGCGGCCCCTGGGCGAACACGGCGGCACGGTCCGGGTCGTCGGTGCTCCACGCGTACGCCCGGATCAGACCCTCCCGCACGAACTCCTCGCAGGTGTCGCGGAGTTGGGCCGCCCGCTCGGGGTCGGCGTCGGAGAGGTGCAGCTGGTACAGGTCGACGTGGTCGGTGCCGAGACGGTCGAGGGAGGCGGTGAGGGCGCGGCGGGCGTGGGCCGGGGTGTCGTCCTGGCCGGTCAGGGTGCGGGTCGGCTCGTCGAAGACGTTGCCCCATTTGGTGGCCACGACGACGTCCGCGCGGCGCTTGCCGAGGGCGCGGCCGAGCACGCGCTCGCTGTGCCCGGTGCCGTACGCGTCGGCCGTGTCGAAAAAGGTGACGCCGAGGTCGAGGGCGCGGTGCACCGCCCGTACGGACTCCTCGTCGTCCACCTTCCCCCAGCCGAGCGGCTGCCCGTCGGCGGCCTGCCACTCACCACCGATCGCCCAGCAGCCGAAGCCGAGGGCGCTGACCTGGATACCGCTGCGGCCGAGGGACCTGGTGTACGGGTGCGGGTGCGGGTGCGTGTGCGGGTGCGTGTGCGGGTGCGCGTTCGTCTCCATGACCAAGGACGTTAGGAGTTGGAGTGCACGCGAACGCAAGCCCCCGAACCCGACGGGCTGTTACGCCTGGCTTGTCTCGAACCGGCTGATCCTGCCGTCCTCCGACACCGTGAAGCGCCACGCGGTGCGCATCTCGCCCCAGGCGTCGTTGCGGTAGTTGGCGACCAGGGCCCGGCCGCCGGCGGTCTCGCGGTGGACCTCCATGTGGCCGTGGGAGGAGAAGATCTCCCGGTCGGTCCAGTCCGCGAGGTCACGGTCGGAGCCGTCGTCCGACATGGTCGCGTCGTCCGTGAGGAGCGCGAAGAACGCGTCCTGGTTGTGGGCGTTCACCGCGGCGACGAAGGCCCGGACGGCCGGGTCGCTGAGTTTGGCGGGTGCGATCGTCATGGCGGTCAGCCTCACACCGTTCGCGGGGGTACGCCACCGGAGGCGCACGGGGAATTCGGCGCCACCCGAACGGGCGCGCGAGCGGATCGGGCAGGTGTGATCGGTGCGACGGTGGATACGCGGGAGGGGACCTACCCACGGGCTGCCCGGGAGTGTTCATGACCTCATTCGACCGACGTGATCTGGGTCTGCTGCTGCTCCGGCTGGGCGCGGGCGGTGTGCTCGCCGCGCACGGGACGCAGAAGCTGTTCGGCTGGTTCGGCGGGCACGGCATCGAGGGGACCGGCGCGTTCATGGAGTCCGTCGGGTACGCGCCCGGCAAGGCGAGCGCCACGGCTGCCGGACTGGCCGAGACGGGCGGCGGCGCGCTGCTCGCGCTGGGCCTCGCGACGCCCGCGGCCGGTGCCGCCGCGGCGGGCGCGATGGGCGGCGCGACCGCGATCCACGCGCCCAACGGCTTCTTCAACGCCGAGGGCGGCTACGAGTACGCCGCGACCCTGGGCCTGGCCGCCGCGGGCCTGGCGGTCACCGGCCCCGGGAGGATCTCCCTCGACCACGCGTTCCGCCATGTCTTCGACCGGGGCTGGATGGTCCCGGTGGCGCTCGCCGGCACGGCCGCGGTCACGGCGGCGGTCGTGGGCATGCGCAACCAGCGGGTGCGGAAGGAGAAGGAGGGCGAGCAGGAGGCGCTGTTCGAGGAGTGACCGTCTCTTCGGGGGACGGCCGTCACTGTCGTAGGGGCGTGACAAGCTGCGCCCATGAGCGAGCAGACCCACTCCCCCGACGACCTCTGGCCGTCCGTCTCCCGCCTCCACGCCTGGCTGGAGGCGGACCAACCGTACGGCGGCCAAGAGGGCCTGCTCCTGCGGATGTTGAAGCTCCAGGAGGAGGTCGGCGAGGTCGCGCAGGCGGTCATCGGCGCGACCGGCCAGAACCCGCGCAAGGGCACCACCCACACCTGGGACGACGTCCAGTCGGAGCTGTGCGACGTGGTCATCACGGCCCTGGTCGCCCTGCGCACCCTCACCCCGGACGCCCGCGCGGTCTTCGCGGCCCACCTGGCCCGGGTCACCGAACGCTCGCTGGGCTCCCGCCGTGGCTGACAGCGCGTTCTGGATCGCCGCGCTCACCGCCGGGACGGCCGTGCTCGCGAGCTGGGTGACGAGCAGGGGGACCGCGCGGGCGGCGCGCATACAGGCGGACACGACGGCGAGCGCGCAGCGGGTGGAGCGGCTGCGGGAGGCCCGGCGGACGGCGTACGCGGAGTTCATGGAGCAGGCGCAGCGGCTGAACGATGTGCACTGGAAAGTGTCCGACGTGGTCCGGGGCGCCGAGGGCGGCGGGCTCGGGCCGGAGCAGGTCGAGGAGCTGCGACGGCTGCGTGAGCGGCAACGGGACGAGTACGCCGCGCTGCGGAACCTCACCTGGGTCGTCTCGCTGGAAGGACCCGACGAGGTCGCCGATCTCGCCAACACCGTCAGGCGGTCGACGAGCCCCTTCCACAAGGCGATCGAGGCGATGATCGAGGGCGATACCGGTGCCGTCGCCCGCTTCGACGCCTGTTACGCGCCGTTCTGGCAGGCGCTGAGGACCTTCATCAAGGCCTCCCGCGACACCCTGCACGCCATGTAGACCGACCTCCGGTCGTACCCCGGCCATACACCGGTCATACCCCGGGGTGACCCGGCGGTCGGGTCGTACTGCGTTCCGAGTAGCCGGGATTGTCGGCAGCCGCACGACGACGGGAGGGGGTCCCGGCCGGGAGTCTGGGCAGGCATCCGAGACTTCTGACGTGGAGACCTGCGACCCATGGCAACCTTCCTTCATCGGCTGGGCCGGCTGGCCTTCCGCAAACGCTGGTACGTCATCCTGTTGTGGGTGGCGGTACTGGGCGCCGTAGGTGTCGGCGCCCTCAAGGCCCCCGGAGCCTCCGACGAGGAGTTCTCCATGCCGGGCATCGAGTCCCAGAAGGCGTTCGACCTGCTGGAACAGCGCTTCCCCGGCGTCACGGCCGACGGCGCCACCGCCCGGGTCGTGTTCGTCGCGCCGAGCGGCGAGAAGGTCACCGCCACCGAGAACAAGAAGGCCGTCGAGGACACCGTCGCCGATCTGGCCGACGGCTCGCAGGTCGCGAGCGCCGTCGACCCGTTCCAGGCGCAGGCGGTCAGCCAGGACGGCTCGACGGCCTACGCGACCGTCACCTACGAGGCCGCCGCGAACGACCTCACCGACGCCAGCCGGACCCACCTGGAGGACGCGCTCCACGCGGCCCAGGACGCCGGGCTGACCGTCGAGGCCGGTGGCGACGCGGTGGCCGAACAGGCCGGTGCGGGCGGGATGGCCGAGGTGATCGGCGTGGCCATCGCCGCCGTCGTCCTGCTGGTCACCTTCGGCTCGCTGGCCGCGGCGGGGCTGCCGCTGCTGACCGCGCTCGTCGGTGTCGGCTTCAGCATGGCCTCGATCCTCGCCCTGTCCGACGCCTTCGGCCTGTCCACCACGACCGGCACCCTCGCGATGATGCTGGGCCTCGCGGTCGGCATCGACTACGCCCTGTTCGTCGTCTCCCGCTACCGCGAGGAGCGCTCCAAGGGCCGTACGCCCCAGGAGGCGACCGCTCTCGCCACGGGCACGGCCGGATCGGCGGTCGTGTTCGCCGGGCTCACCGTCGTCATCGCGCTGGCCGGACTGTCGGTGGTCGGCATCCCGATGCTGACGAAGATGGGGCTGGCCGCCGCGGGCGCCGTCGTCGTCGCCGTACTGATCGCGCTGACCCTGGTCCCGGCCCTCCTCGGCTGCTGGCCGAACGCCGTGCTGGCACGGAAGGCGCGCAGGAGCGGCCGTATGGAGGAGAGCAGCGAGAACAACGGGGGCACCCGCTGGTCCCGGTTCGTGCTGCGCCGCCCCGTGCCGGTACTGATCCTCGGTGTCATCGGACTCGGCGCGCTCGCGGTGCCGATGACCGGTCTACAGCTGGGCATGCCCGGCGACGAGGCCAAGCCGACCTCCACCACCGAGCGCCGCGCCTACGACGCGCTCGCCGAGGGCTTCGGACCCGGGTTCAACGGGCCGCTGACGATCGTGGTGGACGCCAGGGGCACGGACGACGCGAAGGGCGCCGCGGAGACGGTCGCGAAGGAGATCGGTGCCACCAAGGGGATCGTGTCCGTCTCCCCCGCACGCTTCAACGAGGCCGGCGACACCGCCGTCTTCTCGGCCGTGCCCGCCACCGCGCCGACCGACGAGAAGACCAAGGACCTGGTGACCGTCATCCGGGACGAGCGTCCCGGCATCGAGTCCGAGACCGGAGCGACGTTCGAGGTCACCGGCACCACCGCGCTGAACATCGACATCTCCGGCAAGGTGCAGTCCGCGCTGGTCCCGTATCTGCTGGTCGTGGTCGGCCTGGCCGTCCTCCTGCTGATGGTCGTCTTCCGCTCCCTGCTCGTCCCGCTCAAGGCGGCCGTCGGCTTCCTGCTGTCGGTGCTCGCGTCGCTCGGCGTGGTCGTCCTGGTCTTCCAGCAGGGCCACGGCGCGGAACTCCTGGGCGTGGAGCAGACCGGCCCGATCATGAGCCTGATGCCGATCTTCCTGGTGGGCATCGTCTTCGGCCTGGCCATGGACTACGAGGTGTTCCTCGTCTCCCGGATGCGGGAGGCGTACGTCCACGGCGACCGGGCCGACGAGGCGATCACCAGCGGCTTCCGGCACAGCGCCCGGGTGGTCGTGGCCGCTGCCCTGATCATGATCGCGGTGTTCGCCGGGTTCATCGGCGAGAGCGACTCCATGATCAAGATGATCGGGTTCGGGCTGGCCTCGGCGGTCCTGTTCGACGCGTTCGTCGTCCGCATGGCGATCGTGCCCGCCGTGCTCGCCCTGCTCGGCGACAAGGCGTGGTGGCTGCCGAAGTGGCTGGACCGGATGCTGCCCCACGTCGATGTGGAGGGTGAGGCGCTCACCCGCCGCGCCGACGCGGATCCGGCCCCGGCCGACACGGCCAGGACGACCGACCCGGCCGACCTGGAAGTGACGCGCACCTGAGCCAACCGCCCACCCCCACCGGGGGCCGTCCGTGGCCAAGGACACGGGCGGCCCTCGGGGCGTTCGCACCCGAATTCGACCAGCATGGTCCCCCAGCCCCACCGACCGGAGTCACCGATGAGTATCAGCCTGGAACGGCGCTACGCGGATCGCCTGGAGGAGTTCTCCCACCGCCATCCCTTCCTCGTCGACCTGGCGATGGTCGTCACGCTGATGGGGTGCGCGGTCCTCGGCATGGCACTCACCCTGCCCGGCGCCGAGCCACCGGACCAGGACGAACTCGGCGTCGCTGTGATGGGCGTGTCCTGTCTCGCCCTGCTCAAGTACCGTGCCCACCCGCGCAGCGCCCTCGTCGTGACCGTCGTCTGCACCGGGGTCGCGATCACGCTGGGCTATCTGATCACCCCCCTGCTGCTGGCACCGATCATGGCGGCGCTCTACTGGCTGGCCACCCTCACCGACCGGCAGTCCACCCGCGCCTACGGCCTCACCACCATCGCGGCGATGACCCTCGCGGCCGTGCTCTCCGACTCCATGAACCACCTCTCGCTGTTGATCAGGACGATCGGCCCCGTCTTCTGGCTGCTGCTGCCCCTCGCCGCGGGCCGGGCGACCCAGATCCGGCGGGCCTACCTGAAGTCGGTGCAGGCCCGCGCCGAACACGCCGAGCGCACCCGGGAGGAGGAGGCCCAGCTCCGGGTCACCGAGGAACGGATGCGCATCGCCCGCGATCTGCACGACGTGGTCGCCCACCACCTGGCCCTCGCCAACGCCCAGGCGGGCACCGCCGCACACCTCACCCGCACCGACCCCGAGCAGGCCCACCGGATCCTCACCGACCTGACGGCCACCACGTCGTCGGCGCTGCGCGAGCTGAAGTCCACCGTCGGTGTGCTGCGCCGGCCCGACGACCCCGAGGCCCCGCTCGCGCCCACCCCCGGACTCGACCAGCTCCCGGATCTGACGGCCTCGTACGAGTCCGCCGGGCTCACGGTCACCGTCACCACGGAGGGCGCCCCGGGGCAGCTCGACCCCGGCGTGGACCTGACCGCGTACCGGATCGTGCAGGAAGCCCTCACCAACGTCAGCAAGCACGCCGCCGTGGACGCGGCGCGCATCCGCCTCGCGTACGAGGAGGCCCACCTGACGGTCACGGTCACCGACGACGGCGGCGACGGCACGGCGCGCCCCGCCGGCACCCCGGCACCCGGCCGTGGCTTCGGCCTCATCGGCATGCGCGAGCGCGCCAGGTCCGTCGGCGGCTGCCTGAGCGCCGGTCACCGTCCCGAAGGCGGCTTCGAGGTCAGCACCGACCTGCCGCTGCGCCCTCGCCCCCGCACCCCTGAACCGGACGCGCAACCGACCCACGACCAGCGGAAGTAGCACAGCACCATGACCATTCGTGTCCTGCTCGCCGACGACCAGGCCCTCCTGCGGGCCACCTTCCGGATCCTCATCGACTCCTGCGCGGACATGGAGGTGGTCGCCGAGGCCACCGACGGCCGGGAGGCGGTCGACCTCGTCCGTATCCACCGCCCCGACGTGGTCCTCATGGACATCCGTATGCCCGGCACCGACGGGCTCACCGCCACGGCCGTGATCTGCGCCGAGGAGGAACTGGCCGACACCCGCGTACTGATTCTCACGACCTTCGAGATCGACGAGTACGTGGCCCAGGCGCTTCGCTCCGGCGCCAGCGGCTTCCTCGGCAAGGACGTCACCGCCGACGTGCTCCTCGACGGCATCCGCACGGTGGCCGCCGGCGACACCCTCCTCTCCCCCGCCGCCACCCGCACCCTCATCACCCGCTTCCTCGCCGCCCCCGCCCCCGGCAGCCGCCTCGCCACCCCCGACCAGCTGGCCATCCTCACCACCCGCGAACGCGAGGTCATGTCCCTGGCCGCCGAGGGCCACTCCAACGACGAGATCGCGGAGAAGCTGTACGTCAGCCCGCTGACGGTACGCACCCACGTCCACCGGGCGATGACGAAGCTGGGGGCCAGGGACAGGGCTCAGCTGGTGGTGATGGCGTACCAGTCGGGGTTGGTGCAGGTGACACCGCCGGACCAGGGCGGCGCCCCGTAAGGGGCGCGGGGAACTGCGCGATCAGCCACAACGGACCGACAGACCGCGACGGCCCCACGCCCCCAAGGCGCATCCGACTCGCGAACCGAACGTGCCGGCCCTACTCCTTGTAGAAGGTCGCGTCCTGCCGGTCGAGGGCCGTGCTCACCGGCTGGGTGTAGAGCAGGTTGTTGAAGTGCCGGATGTAGCGGCCGGGGAAGTTGTACGACTCGTACGAGACCCCGGCGGCGGTGTCGGCGAGGCCCGCCCGCTGGTGGAAGGAGGCGTCCGCGTCGAACAGCGCCGTGCCGTCGTCCTTCTCCACCCACAGCTCGTTGTTCTTGTGGCGGAGGTAGTAGCCGGGGAAGTTCGCCGACTCCAGCGAGACCGTGCCGCTGCCCGTGAGGCCGGTGACGACCCGGAACTGCGAGTCGGCGAGGTTGGTGACGTTGGCCTCCAGCTTCGCGCGGTACTCCCAGTGCCGGATGAACCTGTCCGGGTAGTTGTACGAGGAGAGGCGGACCGGGGTCGCGCCATCAGCCACCGGGATACCGAAGTTGGGTGTGCCGTCGGCGTTCCAGTACAGCTTCTGGTAGCGGGTGCGGCGGTTGGGGTCGTTGAGCGGGTCGCCGCTGATGTCCTTGTAGCTGCGGTCGTGGTAGACGAGGATGTCCGACTTGCCGTCCTCGGAGACCGTGAAGGTGTTGTGGCCGGGGCCGTACTGGCTGGTGGCCGCGTTGCTCGTGAAGACCGGGGTGGAGGTCTTCGCCCAGGAGGCCGGGTTCATGAGGTCCGCGGTCGCGGAGGCGGTCAGCAGGCCGAGGCAGTAGTTGGCGTCGGTGGCGCTGGCCGAGAAGGACATGAAGACCTTGCCGTTCTTCTGGATGACGGCCGGGCCCTCGTTGACGCGGTGTCCGACGGTCTCCCAGGAGTACGTGGGCGTGGAGATCATCACCGGGCTGCCGCTGATGGTCCAGGGGTTGGACATCTTCGCCAGGTACAGGTTGGTGCCGGTGCCGACCGCCGGGTCGTTCTGCGCCCAGCTGAGATAGCGGGTGCCGTTGTGCGTGAAGGTGGTGGCGTCCAGCGAGAAGGTGTCCAGGGGCAGGGAGATCCGGCCCCTCTCGGTCCAGGTGCCGGTCAGCGGGTTGGCCGCGCTGGTCTCCAGGACGTACGGGCGGATCTTCCAGATGTCGTTCGTGGCGCCGGCCGCGAAGTACACGTACCACTTGCCGTCGATGAAGTGGATCTCCGGCGCCCAGATGTGGGCGCCCATGTCACCACTGGCGTGCTTGGTCCAGATGGTGGTCTCCGTGGCCGTGGCCAGGCCCTGGAGGGTGGTGGCCCGGCGCATCACGATCTTGTCGTACGCCGGGACGGTGGCCGTGAAGTAGTAGTAGCCGTCGGTGTGCTTGAAGATGTGCGGGTCGGCCCGCTGCTCGGCTATCGGGTTGGTGAAGGTGACGGCCGGGGACGCGGGCGCGGCGGCCTGGGCGGGGGTGGTGACGCCGGTGAGCACGGTGAGCGCCGCCGCGGCGGCCACCAGAACCCGTCTGACGAGTCGTCTCATGTCTTGTTGCGGCCCTTCGGGGGTCAGGATGTGGGGGATCAGGATGTGGGGGATCAGGCGGTCGTGGGGACGAGCCGCCACTGCTGGCAGTTGTTGTTGAGCCAGGACCACTGGCGTACGTCGGTGCCGTTGGCGGTGCCACAGTCCGTGACGTCCATGACCTTGCCGGTGGAGGCGTTGACGATCCGCACGTAGTCGCCGCCGAGGTAGACCATGCGGAACTTCTGGCAGTTGTTGTTCAGCCAGGACCACTGCCGGATGTCGGTGCCGTCGGCGCTCGCGCACTCGGCGACGTCGGCGACCTTGCCGGTGGCGACGTTCACGAGGCGGCTGGTGTCGTCGGCCATGTCCTCGACGCGCCACTTCTGGTTGGCCCCGCCGTTGCAGGTCCACTGGAAGATGTTGGCGCCGTCGGCCGTGCTGCCGCCGTTGACGTCCAGGCACTTGCCGCTGTTGCGGTTGACGATCGTGTACGCGGTCGGCGTCGTCGCCGTCTCACCGGAGGGGCCGGCGAGGGTCGTACCGAGGGCGACCGGGGTACCGAAGTTCGGCGTGCCGTCCGCGTTCCACGTGAACTTCTGGGCGCGGGTCGTACGGCCGTTGTCGCAGCCGTCGCTCGCCGCGTCGTTCGCGTGGTAGACGATCCAGTTCTCGGTGCCGTCGGGCGAGGTGAAGAACCCGTTGTGGCCGGGCGCGTACACGCTGTTGGCGTCGCTGCGCTGGAAGACCGGCGTCTGCTTCTTCGTCCAGGAGGAGGCGAGCAGCGGGTCGGAACCGGTCAGCTCCAGCTGCCCGAGCTTGTAGTCGGGCCCCCAGCAGGCGCTGGCGGAGTAGACGAGGAAGGTACGCCCGTTGCGGTACAGCGGCTCGGGCCCCTCGTTCACCTCACCACTCTGCGTCTCCCAGCTGAGCGTCGGGCTGGAGATGACGGTGAAGGTGGAACTGGCGAGCGTGTACGGGTTGCTGAGCGGCGCGATGACGAGGCTCTGCTTGCTGCCGCCGGCCGAACCGCTGCCGACCAGGTACAGCTTGTCGTTGTGCTTGAGCACGCTGGCGTCGATCAGCCAGCCGTTGGGGTTCAGGTTGGAGCCGGTGAGGGTGTTCTTGAAGGTGTACGGCCCCATCGGGTCGGACCCGGCGCTCTCCAGCACATGGGTGCGCTGGTCGTCGCAGCAGGCGGAGGCGCGCGGCCCGGCGGAGTAGTAGAGGTACCACTTGCCGTTGACGAAGTGGATCTCCGGGGCCCACATGTTCCAGTTGCGGCTGCTGGTGCTGTCCGACCACACCTGCACGCTGGGCGCGGTACTCAGCCCGGCCAGCGTGGGCGACTTCCGCATGGTCAGCTCACCGGTGAACGATGTCGTCACCAGGTAGTAGTTGCCGTTGTAGTACTCCAGCCACGGGTCGGCGCCCTTCTGGGACTTGACCGGGTTGGTGAACGGCTTGCCGTCGGCAGCGGCGGCCTGCTGCGTGGGCTGGACGGCGAGGAGCGACGCGAAGAGGGCCAGCAACGCGGCCCCCAACGTCACCCAGTGACGGACTTGAATGCGGAACACGGCAAGTCCCTTCGGGGAGCGGCTCTAGAGGGGAGATCAAGGGGGATCAAGGGGGGAGATTGTTCGAAATTGCGAACGTTGTACGTAACTTCGGCCAGAAGGTAAAGCTGAGGCAGGAGGGACGTCAATGGATGCGACACGATTTTTGTCGACGGCTCGCGCGGAATAGATCGCGAAGGTGTGCGGGTTGGCGTTTGCATGGCCAAAGAGAACAGCGTGGGACGGTACGGCATCTGGAGCAGCGGGTTGCGTACGGAGGACCCGACCCGGAGAGGTGAACTGGCCGATGCCGCAGCCGAGTTGGAGGACCTCGGCTTCGGCGCGATCTGGCTCGGCGGCAGCACGACAGTCGACCACGCCGTCCCTCTCGTCGAGGCGACGGCGCACATCACCGTCGCCACCGGCATCCAGAGCATCTGGCAGCACGAGGCCGCGGACACGGCCGTACGCTTCGCCGACCTGGAAGCCGCCCACCCCGGCCGCTTCCTCCTCGGCCTCGGCGTGAGCCACGCCAAGCTCACGGAGCAGTACCGGCGCCCGTACGCCGCCATGGTCGACTACCTGGACGCCCTGGACGCGGCCGGAGTCCCCGCCGACCGCCGGGTCCTCGCAGCCCTCGGCCCCCGAATGCTCCGCCTCTCCCGCGACCGCTCAGCCGGCTCCCACCCGTACCTGGTGACCCCGGAACACACCGCCGAGGCCCGCGAGACGCTGGGCGAGGGCCCGCTCCTGGCCCCCGAGCTGAAGGTGATCCTGGAGACCGACCCCGACCACGCCCGCACGACCGCCCGCGCCCACCTCACCTTCTACCTGGGGTTGCCGAACTACACGAACACCTTCCTCCGCCTGGGCTTCACCGACTCCGACTTCGCGGACGGGGGCAGCGACCGCCTGATCGACGCGATGTACGCGTGGGGTGACGACGACCGGATCCGCTCGCGGGTGGAGGAATTCCATGCGGCGGGGGCTGATCATGTGGCCCTCCAGATCATCGACGGCCGGCCGAATGACGTACTGCCCCGGAAGGCGTGGCGACGGGTGGCCGAGATGGTCAACTGAGGCATGAACCCCGACAACCGGAATAACAGCAACATTCTGGCCAGAGGAAGCGTGGCTACCCGGCTACCCGCACAGGACCTGGACCGCGCGAGACGCTTCTACGCCGAGAAACTGGGCCTGGAGCCGGTCGACGAACGCCCCGGCGGGCTGCTGTACCGCTGCGGCGGTGGCACGGAGTTCGCCCTGTTCACGTCCACGGGGGCCTCGCCCGGCACCTTCACCCAGATGGGCTGGCAGGTCGACGACGTGGAGGCGGTGGTGACGGAGCTGAGGCAACGCGGGGTGGTCTTCGAGGAGGTCGACGTGCCCGGGTTCCGTACGGAGGGCGGCATCGCCGAGATCGAGGGGAACTACCCGAGCAAGGGGGCGCGGGGCGAGCGCGCGGCGTGGTTCCGGGACAGTGAGGGGAATCTGCTGGGGGTGGGGGAGCCGGTGGTCTGACGGGTCAGAGGTCCGGGCGGATCTTGCTGCCGACGTGGGCGATGCGGATCTTGCCTTCTTCCCCGATCAGCCGGAAGTGGATACGGCCGGCCCCCGGGGTGAAGCGGGGCGTGAAGGTGGAAGGTCTCCTCTTCCCCGTCCAAGTCCACGAACCGGCAGACGCGCTTCCGTGTCTCGCCTTCCGGAGTCACCTTGCTCTGCCATTCCGGTTCGGGCGCCGCGGCCGGATCCCACACCGCGGCCGCGGCGTCCAGCCGTTCCAGGCAGCGCCGTACGGGTACGACCCAGCGCGGGTCCAGGTCGGTCAGCTGGGCTTCGGTGCGGGGCAGGAACTGGAGCTGCGGGTACAGGTCGCCCTTGCGTTCCCAGATCTGGCGGCCGCTGGCCGCCCTGGCCAGGCTCGACTCCCGGATCCAGGACCGATGTTCCTCGACATGCGGCAGGGAGGACATGTGCCGGACTTCGACCGTCTCATGGTCGAAGTCCAAGGAGTCGTCGTCGAGTTCGACGAGTTCACTGCGTTCGAGGCTGACGATCGACGTCTGCCACTCAGGGGCGACCAGAAGGCTGACCGCGATGCCGTCCATGAAGTGCGCGGCACCCAGGCCCAGAACCTTCTCGCCCTCATGTCGGTATTCCAGATGGCCATCGGCATCCGGCGTCGGGTAGACACTGCGGACCGGAGACCTGTTGCGCAGACCCAGGAGGCGCTGCCAGCGGACGTGATTCTTCGGGCTGCCGCCGATCCACTTGCCGACCGGGTAACCCTCGGCGATCTCCAGCGACTTGAGCTCGGTCTCGCTGACCAGAGAGGTCTCGTCCGGATCCTCCTTGGCGACGGCACGCACCGCGTCGACGAAGTCGGCCATGGCTCGCTCGGCGCGGGCCGGGTCGCAGGCGGTTCTCAAGGACTTTTCGTTCAAGAACAGCAGTGGCATTTCTCCCCCATGATGGCCCGTTGGCCAATCGGCCCGTCGTCAGTCCAGCAGCTGGTCGAGCGAGTTCTCCCACTCGTCGAAGAAGCCTTCGGGCCACTGGGCAAGCATGCCGTCCTTGTCGACGCGTGGGGTGATGACTTCGGCACCCGAGCCGTTGCCGCGGAAAAAGTGGATGACCGCGTCTTCGGGCCGCAGGGCCTCTTGTTTCACAGCGATGCGTACACCGTTCAGGACGTGGTCGCTGTGGGTCTCGACGACCATCTGTGCTCCGGCGGCGGCGGCCGCGGAGATCAGGGCGGCCATCCGGCTCTGTCCCTTGGGGTGCAGATGTGCTTCGGGGTTCTCCAGCAGGATCAGGCTCTCGGCGGTCGCCGTGAGACAGGCGACCACGATCGGCAGGGCGTATGTGAGCCCGAACCCGACGTTGGTCGGCCGACGGCGGCGGGTGGCGTTGATACCGGCGGTGCCGCCGAATCCGTAGGAGAGACGGACGAAGTCGGTGCCTTCGACGGCGGAGGCCTGGAGGTTCACGCCGGGGCAGAGTTCCTGCATCCAGGCGACGGTCTGGTCGAGCAGCTGTGGGGAGGGGGCGTCAGCGTGGCGGAGCGGGCCCTCGGGGACCTCGCGCTCGGCGTGGTGGCGGAGGAAGTTGACAGTGTGTTCGCCTCGTACGCCGAGGAATCCGCGGTCGATGGCGATCTGACGGGACCGCGGGAAGGTGACGGCGGGAGTGATGCGGTCCGCGTGGAGATACTGGAAGGGCTGGTCGAGCAACGACGGGTACCCGGGGAAGTCGTAGGCCTCCATCACGTCTTCGTCGGGCTGCTCAAGATCGTAGCGGGCGATGAACCGGCCGGGCTCCTCCGCTTCGACCACGAAGCCCACCACCGGATCGCTGGTGGCGAGGAGGTCGTACGCAGGGCCGAAATCGTCATGCAGAAGGTCTCGCGCCGTGCCCATCTCGACCAGCTCGCCGTTGAGCAGCAGCCCCTCTTCAGGGGATGTCGCTCGATCAGGACCGAACGACTGACGAAGCAGGGGGAGGGCCTGGAGAACACTGCTCTTGCCGGACGAGTTCAGGCCGGTGAGGAGGGTCAGCGGCCCGAGAGGAAGTTCAAGGCGGCGAAATGCCTTGAAGTTGATCAGGGTGAGCCGGGTGATCACTGTCAGGCGTCTCCGTGTTCGAGGAGGTCTTCGAAGAGTTCCTGCACGGCGTCGAACCGCTTCCGAACCTTCTTGGGGTCGCCGGTGGCCACGGAGATGGACCGTTCGAACTCCGTGTCCTCCATGAGGTCCGCGAAGGCATCCAGAGCGTCGAGCTGCCTCAGCCTGTCGTACTGGTCCTGGCCGAGCCCTGCCAGGTTCACCGCGATGGTCTCGAACAGGGCTTTGTTGATAGGTGACTTGCGCTGTTGGCCTGAGCGGTATTTGCGGAAAGCATGGCTACCGAAGATCGTCTGAGCCGCCGTCATGGCGCTGGTGAACTCGTATCGAAGACGCTCCTCGTCCGCAGGCTCGAAGCGGTTGATGCGGTGCATGGCGTCCGCCAGGAATCCGTCGAAGTCACCTGTGCGATATCCATCGGGAGCGGTGAGCCTGAAGGCCAGGAAGCGCAGGGCCATCTCACGGTCGGCCATCCGGTCCCCGACGACACTGTGGCCCGTGGCACTACGGAACTCCTCGGTCCCGGCGAGCTCGGCGAGGTAGGTCCTGGCGCGGCCCGGGATCAGCGCGTGCCGGATCTCCTGCCGGGTGAGGGGCTCTCCGCCGGTGTTGATGCGAGCGAAGATGTTGAACATGACCGGTTCGGGTGTTCCGCGCCGGATGACATGCACGACGACCTCGGTCTCACGCAACCGGATCTGGAGCTTGCCGGAAAGATCCTCAAGACCCGCTCCCGCGAAGTTGCGCAGGTACTCCAGGCCCTTCAGCTTCAGCGGTGGAGCATTGACCGTCTCGGCGTCGAAGAAACGCGCGATCGATGTCAGGCGCTGGATGCCGTCCACAATGGCCCAGCTGCCGTCCTTCTGCTCTGCGGCGTAGAAGGACGGGATGGGGATGCGCAGGAGCAGCGACTCGATCAGGCGGCTCTGCTTCTCGTCCGTCCAGATACCCGCCCGACGCTGAAAGTCGGGGGCGAGGTCGATCATCTCGTTGCGGAGCCGGGAGAGGAGCAGGTCGACCGTGGTCGTACGGGTCTCGATGTCGATGTGCTCAGGGTCGAAAGGCGAGGTGATTTGATCGACGCCCTCGTCAGTGTCCTCACGCTCGACGTCGGTCGGCTGACCGTCGGAAGCGGTCTCCCGGAGAACGAGGTCGTCCATGCCGATGACGCCCTGCTCCCCCGTCACGTCCTGGTAGCGCTCGAACACCGATCGCCTGTCCCGTGCGCGTCCCTGGCTGCTGTCCTCCAGCGCGGCCATGCGTCTCGTCGTCCTCGCCCTCGTGTCGTGCCGGCTCACCCGTCTGTCCTGGTCGTCCATCACCCTACCGACCGTGATCCGGCGGTGACGGGTGAGCGGTCGGCGCAGTTGGGGCAGGGAGCGGGCGGGGCGGGCAGCGGGCGACTCGGCTCCTCGTCACCCGGCTCCGGTGCTCTGGTGTCCGGGGACGAGCCACCGAGGAAAAGCTCCCCGGCTCGGTTCAGGCCTTCTCGGAGCAGCGGAGAGCCCTTGGCGACGATCGCCAGGCCCGCGAACATCAACAGACCCGAGGCGACACCCCCGCCCGGGAAGAGGAACGCCCCGACGAGAAGTCCCACAGCCACTGCCAACCTGCCCGCCCCTGCCAGCAGGCGGCTTCGGAGCGGCTCGTTCGCGGCGCCCGCCTCGTCGGGTTCCCGTGCGTCCGCGAGAAGCCGGGAGTCGACGATCACCAGGCTGTCGCGCTGGGCGCGCGGGCGGCAACTGCGGCGCAGGGCACCGGCGACGAGCCGGGACAGGTCGCGTACAGCTGCCTCACGGTCGGGTCCCTCGCCGAACTTGTCGGGATGTTTGCCGTGGGCGAGGGACCCGACCAGGCGTTCCGTGGTCTCTCGCACCCGTGCCCGGGTGGCGGGGGGCATGGTGCGGGTCCCGTGCCGGGCCTGGGCGCGCAGGGCGTTGCAGAGGCGACCGAACAGATTGCCGTGGATGTCGAGCGCGGAGTCCTGTGCGCGGCGCCCGGCCGGGATGAGCAGCGCCTCCAGAAAGTGGATGGCCTTCACCGTGACGCCCCCGGCCGGGTCGGAGACCGCCGTGGCCCGTTCGTCGGCGGCCATGAGCGTGATCGAGACGACGCCGAAAGCAGTGATCGCGGCGAACATCCAGAAGGGCGTGACCATGGTCCGGGCGAACGACGTCGCCCACCAGAAGGGGAGCACGACGGCCAGGAAGGGAACCGCCTGGAGCAGTACAGAGACGCACCGACCGACGACCGTCCGGTGCCACCGCTCGACGAGTTGGCCCTTGTCCGGCCTGTCGTCCTCCGGTACGCCCCTCCGCTCCAACTCCGCGAGGAGTGCCTCGACTCGCCTCTCACACGCCCCTCGCCCGACACGCCGCACGCCGCGTATCCGGTACACCCCGTTACCCAGCACACGGGAGCGGCTCTGCCACAGCACGGCGATCGACATCGCCTCGAAGAAGGTCCACAAGCCCCAGAAGAACGCAAGGTTCTCGAATTCCGTCCGCGTCATGACGAACAGCGTCGCAGGCGCCACTGACAGTCACGCCAGGACGACTTCGCACCAGACCGTCTTGGTGTACGGGTCGCCGCAGGTCGTTCCCCAGTGGGTGGACAGGGCTTCGACAAGGACGAGGCCTCGCCCGGAGTCCAGATCGGGGGGCGGCGGGGGGAGCGTGCCGGGGGTGGGTGGGCGACGGTCGGGGCGGGCGTCCGTCACCTCGATACGGAGGGCTGGATCTGCCGGGTAGAGGGTGAGGCGCAGGCGGAAGTCCCGGCCCCGTACACGGCCGTGCAGCACCGCGTTCGTGGCGAGTTCGGCCACGAGCAGCGCGGAGGTGTCGTTCGCCTCGGTGCCGTACGGCCAGCCCCAGCGGTGGAGTTGCTCCGCTGTGAGGTGGCGGGCGAGACGGGCGCCTCTGGAGGTGGCCGAGAGGCGGATCGTGAAGTGGCGGGTGGGGGTGGTGGGTTGGTTGGGATCGGGGTGGGTCGCCGTGGGGTGGCCAATATCGACGTTCATGTCACTCAGCGTGGTCGGCTGTATCTACTCTGACCAGTAACGACGACGGTACGCAGCGTCGCTGTCCGGGCGTTGTCCGGCTCTGTCCGGGCGGGTTGCGTTACGCGGTGCGTCGGCGGGAGTTGGGTACGGACGGCACGTGGAGGTGCGGGCATGGGCGTGACGGGGCTGGGGCCGCAGAGCGGTGACGGCATGGAGTCGTACGGGGCTGACGACGAGGAGTCGGCGGCGGTGTTGCGGACGGTCGGCAGAATCGTCAAGACGTGCCGCGAGCGGCAGGGGCTCACCCAGGCCGAGTTGGGCACGGCCATCGGCTACAGCGAGGAGCAGGTGTCCTCGGTGGAGCGGGGGCGGCGGGCGGCGAGCCCGACGTTTCTGGAGGCGGCCGACCGTGAGCTGGACGCGGGTGGGTTGCTCGTAGGGCTCAAGACGGATGTGGAGCAGGCTCGGTATCCGAAGAAGGTGCGGGATCTGGCGAAGTTGGAGGCGGAGGCCGCCGAGCTGTGCGCCTACGCCAACTCCGTCATCCATGGCCTGCTGCAGACGCCGGAGTACGCGAGGGCGTTGTACGAGATGCGGCGTCCGCCCTTCGCCGAGGAGGAGGTTGAGCGGCTTGTCGCCGCGCGCTTGGCACGGCAGGAGGTCTTCGACCGGCTACCCCACCCCGTCTTCAGTTTCGTCCAGGAAGAGGTGACGCTACGCCGTCCGGTCGGGGGCAGAATGGTGATGCGCAAGCAGCTCGAACATCTGTTGGAGGTCGGTCGGCGGCGGAACGTGGAGATCCAGGTGATGCCCACGGACCGCGAGGATCACGCCGGACTTTCCGGGTCACTTCAACTGCTACGGCTCAACGAGGGGGACACCGTGGGGCATAACGAGGTCCAGCTCACCAGTCGGCTGATCTCGCATCCCAAGGAAGTCCAGATCCATGAGATCCGCTATGGAATCATCCGGGCCCAAGCCCTCGCGCCCCGTGAGTCGCTGGCCTTCATCGAGAAACTGCTGGGAGAGACATGATGACCAACCCCTCGACGGGGAAGGGTTCCCCGCTGGAGTGGTTCAAGAGCAGCTACAGCACGAATGACGGCCCGGAGTGCGTTGAAGTCGCCTTCGCCCCCGACGCCATCCACATACGGGACTCAAAGCACCTGCAAGGCCCCCAACTCGCCTTCACCCCCCACCAATGGACCGCCTTCGTCTCGTACGCCGCCGATCACTGACGTACGACCGGTTGACGCCCCTACCCGGGCAGGTAGGGGCTCGCCTTGCCGTACCAGCTGATGCGCAGCGTGTCGCGGGCGCGGGTGGCCGCGACGAACAGCAGTGACCGGGCCTTGAGTTCCTCGCGGGCGAGGCGCCGGGGGTCCGTGGCGCGGTAACGCTGGACGACGGTGGCGCGGGGGATGACGCCGTCGCGGGCACCGACGATGGCGAGCCTCTGGTATTCGAGGCCCTTGAAGCGGTGCATGGTGCCGACGTGGATGTCACCGTCTCCCTTGACGCCCTCCTTGGTGAGTTCGGCGACGGTGAGTTCGGCCTCGGTCGCCAGGTAGTACATGACCTGGTTGACGGCTTCGCGGTCGGCGACGCAGACCGCGATGGTGCCGCGGGGGTCGCGGGTCTTGCCGTCGGCTCCGCCGGTGGCGAGTTCCTGGCGCCAGCCCCGGAGCGCGGTGGCGAGCTGGGCGAGTTCGTCGTCCCATGAGTCGCAGCGGACGAGTTCGGGGGCGGGGCCGCGCAGAACCGAGCGGTATCCGTCGAGGGTGTCGGTGCCGTCGTCGAGGTCGTCGAAGGTGATCTGGTCGCTCTTGGGGTTCACGACCTCCATGGCCCGGGTCAGGATCTCGCGTGTGGTGCGGTAGCTGAGGGTGAGGCGGGCCGCGCGACCGCGGATGTTGACGCCGACGGTTCCCAGGGTGACCTGCTGGTCGTAGATGCGCTGGTGGGTGTCGCCGGCGATGAACATGTCGTCGTCACCCGGCGCGACCATGGCGCGCAGCATCTTCCAGTGGGCGGGGCGGAGGTCCTGCGCCTCGTCAGGCGACGAAGCCCTTGACGGTCTGCTTGTAGGTGGTGCGGGAATCACGCAGCCAGGAGGGGAGCTTGTCGTCGGGCACCAGCCACCACGTACCGAGGGTGGCGCTGGTCAGGAAGGAGGCGGTGCCGAGCTTGGCCAGGCCCGTCCATGCCTCGCCCGCCGCATCCGAGCCGTCCGCGCCGAACAGGGTGCCCACGCCGTGGACAGTGCCCATCACACCGTCGGTCCAGAAGCCGTCCCATACCTGCCCGGACGTGTGCGTGAACCAGTCCCAGCCCTCGTACTCCTGCTCGACCGCCGAACCCCACGGGGTCTCCCCTGCGTGATCGAGATCCTCGGCGCGATAGCCGTACATGTTCTCGCCGTGCGAGCCGTCATCGACCGTGAGCGTGGTACCGCCGACCAGAGCGGTGATCTTGTTGTGGCAGGCGAGTTCGGCGGCCTGGAAGGCGGCGACCGTGTGGTTGACGTCGTGCCACAGGCCGTTGTTGGTGTCGACCTTGTCCTTGCCCTTGCGCCAGTCGTCGTCCCCCGCAACCGAGTCCACGAACGTCCGCGCGTCTGTCTTCAGCGTCGCCAACTTCTCCACCAGCGGCCTGACTTCGACGCCGTACTCGTCCAGCGCCCCAGCGACCTTCTCCAGATCGTCCGCGAACGCGTCCGCCTTCGCCTGCACCGGCTGCGTCGACGAGAACAGGTCATGGGCCTCCGGGGCACGGTAGAAGGCCGACAAGCCCTGGAAGGCGGTGTGCAGATCAGCACCCGAGGCCCGGAACTGGCCCGCGTTCGCGTAAAGCAGCATCACGTCGACGCCCAGCGTGGGCAGGTCCCCGAGGAACTGCGGTATCCCGGACGGGTCGATCAGATTCGCCTCGTCGGCCATCACTGGCCCTCTGTCGGCGAATCGACCCCGGGCAGCTCGACCTTCGGCTCCTTGGCCGCCTCACGCTGCGCGTTGGCCGCCAGAGTCAAGTCACCCTCGATGTAGTGCCCGGTGGCCTCCGCCGCCCCGCTCAACGACTTGGACGTGCGCTCGGCGATATAGAGCCAGGTCGTGGCTCCACTGCTGCATAAACTCGCCCAGGGCCGCACCCACCACCCCGACCGTGCTCGTGTAGGGCCCGTACTGGCTGGTGATCATCCCCGCCGTCGAGGCGGCCTCTTCCAGGTTCCCCTGCATCGCCGAACCTGCCTCCGACAGGTTCTTCGCATGCGTACCGACGTCTCCAGAACACCGCGCACGCCGACCGGGTCGATGTCCCACCCCGTCACACCGCTCCCCTGTTCCCCGTACGTACGGCGCGTCCCGCGGGATCTGGGAGGATCTGCCGCCACCCGCTACCCGCTACCCGCCATCCACCGCTCGCCACTTCGACGATTCGTACATTTTATCGACTATCGAACATGATCTCGCGCGGGCTTCGCAGGCGCAACGGCTCACCACGACAAGGGAGCTGAATCCAGTCACCGTCGGCGGTAGCGACTGATGACGCACGGGATTCGTCCAGGAGGGCCCCGCCATTCTCCGCCTGCCGCGGCAAGCCGCCGAGAGTCTGGAGAAGACCTCCGGGCAGGTCAGGGAGGCTTGTGAGGCAAAGCCGAGGGCAGTAGCGGTAGACGAGTCGGGCTGTCCGCCAGGGAGAATCACCACGGCGCTGCCACCTGCATAAACATGCAGGATGACCAGCTCGATGGCTACTTGGTGGCTACTTATTTCTCCACCCTGCTCCCCGCCGGGGTGGCTCAGCCTCTGTGATGCGCTCAGCGATGCGTCATTGCTCTTGGATGTCGGCCGCGACGATGGCGCCATCGCGAACGGTGTACGTACCGGCGAAGAACCGATGCGTTCCGTCCGTCTGCAACGCGTCGAGCCGCACGGTCACGGTGTCCCCGGAGACTGACTCGATGGTGACCGTATCGGAGACGGTGTCGGAGAAGCCCTTGACGAAGGAATCGTAGGACCCGCCCAGGTTCTTCCCCCCGAGGTCCCATGCGCGCGCGTAGTCCCCGGCGTTGATGGCAGCGAAGTAGTCCTCGACGACCTGTCGGGCAGGCGCGGCGACGGTGGTGGTCGGAGGGGCTGATGTCGATGCGGGGCTGGACTGTGCCGGCGCCGGGGTCTCTTCGGCCTTGCTGGGAGGACTTTGTGCAGCCGTCCGGGTGACAGTGGACTGCGAGGTGACCGTACTCTGCGAGGTCACCGTGCTCGGCGAGGTGACCGTGCTCGGCGAGGTAGCGGGTGCGGACTGCGGGGTGTCTCCGGAGTCGATGGTCATCACGACGGCTGCGGCGCCGCCACCCACCAGTGCCACCGCCAGCGCCGCCCCGGCGATCAGCAGCGACTTGCGCCGCTTGGGCCGGCCGTCGCCCGCGTCGCCCGGATGGGCGTGGTGGTCGGCGGGCGCTCGTACGGTCGGTGGGATGGCCGCCCGATTCTCGTCGTATGCCGCCAGGCCGAGTTCGACGCCATTGTCTCTCCTGTGTGACGGCACCGGCGTGGGCGGTGTCGTCCGGGTCGGTTCCCGGGTGAAGCGCTCCTTGTCGGCGCTGTCCGTCGGCGGCGCCACCTGCGTGGGCGGATGCTCCGCTACCTCGGGCGCGGGTGCGCTCACCGGCAGCCCGGCGGCCACATCGCCCAGCATCCGCTGGGCCTGCTCAGCCGTCGCGCGCTCGTTCGGGTCCTTACGAAGCAGTGCTTCTATGACGGGGGCGAGCGGGCCCGCGTGTCGGGGTTCCGGAAGCTCCTCCGCCACCACCGCCTGCAAGGTGCTCATCGTCGTGGCGCGGCGGAACGGTGACTGGCCCTCCACCGCGGCGTACAGCGTCACGCCGAGCGACCACAGATCGGACTCCGGGCCCGGACGGTGGCCCGTGGCACGCTCCGGGGCGAGGTAGTCCGGCGAGCCGATGACGTCGCCGGTGCGGGTCAGGCCACTGGAGCCCCCCATGACGGCGATGCCGAAATCGGTGAGCACCACCCGACCGCCGCGCTCAAGCAGCACGTTGGCGGGTTTGACGTCCCGGTGGAGAACCCCCAGCTGATGAGCCCGGTCCAGCGCCGGCAGCAACTGCGCTCCGAGCCGGGCCGCGTCTCGTGGCAGCAGTGTCCCCTCCGTAGCAATGACGTCGGCGAGTGACTGGCCGTCGATCAGCTCCATCACGATCCACGGTCGGCCGTCCTCTTCCAGCACGTCGAATACGGTGACGATCCCCGGGTGCTTCACCCGCGCCGCGGCCCGTGCCTCCTGCTCCATGCGGGCGTGCAACACCGTAAGCTCTTCGCGCGGCAAGCCGCTGACCGTCAGCTCTTTCACCGCCACCTCACGGCTGAGCAACTGGTCCTGAGCCCGCCACACGGTGCCCATCCCGCCGCGACCGAGCTGCTCGACGAGGAGATACCGGCCGGCCAGCAGCCGTTCTTCGGCGCCACTCACGGTGCTCCCGAGTCGTGATCGGGAAGGCGTGGGCACCATGCGGAAGGTGTGCGCATCTTCATAGCTCCTCACTTCCGCCGTCATGCGGCCGAGGATCCCGCCTCTTTCCATGCTGTGCCGACTGCTCGGCGTTGTCGCGCCGAACCGCGTGGCGACACCGCCTCAGACCGGGTAGCCCCTGACAGGACGCCTGAGAAAAGCTCAGCCGCCACTTCAACGACCAGTGGCACGTGCTGCTGACGTTGCACACGAACGAGTGCCATCCCCAGGTTCAAGGGCGAGACGACGGGATCCCGTTGAGGTCGGCCGGATCTGATCGCGCGAAACTCCGGCGCCCGAAGCACTGTGCTCGCCTGCGCCAGGAGTCCGAGGCGAGAGCCAGCAAGTGCACCCGCAGGGCGGCCTCAGCGCAACAGGTCATCCGGCCTGTGCGGAACACCTCGCAGGTGACGTCCGGCCTGTTCCATTCCCAGGAGGAGGCGGTGGCCGTCGTCGGCCATGACAAGGCCGCCCACGACGGCCTCACGCATGATGTCGACGGTGTTCTTGACGCAGATGCCCTTGCGACGCGCATAGTGGCCCGCTTCACCGTCGTCAGTGATCCACACAGAGTTTTCGAACCCGCTGCGATGCTCGATGACAACCAGTGTCTCCGCCTCACCCAGGTGCTGCAGGGGCCGGGACGGGGACCCCGCGAACACGACGCGGCGAATACGGTCCACCAGGGCGGCTTCGGCCGGGGCGTCGATCTCGATGGGCTCGCCGAGCCATCCGTCGGCGAACACTTGGCTCAACGTCGGCCAGTACCGTTTCGACTGCTCGGCCTCAGCCGCGACAGCCTGCGTCCAACGACCGCGGCCGTCAAGAACCTTCTCCAAAAGGCTCAGACGGTCGACGGCGGAGAAATTGCACAACACTGTGTTGTCGGGAAACCAGCAGTGGCGCGTCATGGCTGGAAGACCATGTCCCCTTCGCCCAAGTCGGTGGTGGAGGTCGCGCCCTCTGGTGGTACCGGTTCGGGTTCGAGCAACTCACGCATCCTGTCCACGTCCACGCCTGTGTACGCGGCCAGCGGACGGAGGGTGGTCTCGCCGTCAAGGTATGCCTCGTACAGCAACTGCGCGGGGCGGAAGGGCAGTCGTCTGGCCAGCGCCCACGTCTTGCTGGCCTCGAAGAGGTCGCTCTGTCCGGTGAGCCAGTGGCAGGTCTGGGTCGTGAGGCCGCGCAGTCTGTTCGCCGTCTCCGGTGCGATGACACCCAACTGCACAAGCCGTGCCGCGAGAGCGCTGGGTGACACCCGGAAGTGCACCACCAGTGTGATGAGCTGCTCGTCCGTGAGGTCGTCTTCCCGCACCGCGGAGCTGATCTCGCTCCGGGGCATCAGAAGGTTGGCGGCGAACACGTTGGCGCGCACTTCCGTCAGGTCCTTCTGGTGTCCCGGGGACAGATGAGTCTCCGTCAGCAGATCCTGCGCGTCCCTGGCCAGAATGTGTCCGAGTTCGTGGGCCAGGGTGAAGCGTTGACGCGTCGGCACGTCGGTTCGGGCGATCATGACGAGTCGGAATCCGTTCGCCTGCCAGGCAGCCCCATCGATTCCTTCTGGCAGACCGATCTTCGCCACGTCGACGCCGAAAGTGTGCTCCATGGCCTGGAGCAGATCGGCAGTGTCCAGGCCACCGACCGTGGACGAACCTGCGGCAGCGAGTCGGGCGAGTGCGTCCTCCGCGAGAGCCAAGCCCTGATCGACGTAGCGCTTGAGGTCCGAGCGGACCGAGGGCAGCTCCGGCAGTTCTGGCGAAAGGCCCAAGAGGTCGATCACCTCGTGTGCCGTGGTGAACCTTTCGACGAGGTCCTTGAGTCTTCCTCGGCCACGCTCATCGACGGCCGACGTGCTGGCGCGGGCGGCGAAGGCGGGGCGCAACGGTTCCCTGCCGGTCAGCAACCAGTCGACAGTGGTGTTGCCGAACTCGGCGATACGGGCGAGATCCAGAGACGTGAACCTGCGGACGCCGCCGAGGGACTTCGACAACTTGTCGGGGGTCAGCCCGATGGTCTCGGCGAACGACGCTTGGCTGACCGAAGCCACCCCCATGACGTTGCGTACACGATCGGTCACAGTCTCAGCCATGGGTTCACCATATGAGCAAGATGCGAAAATCGCAACACGGGGATGGGTGTCGCCTGCGCTACTCGGTCAATCGGTCGTCGTGCCAGGAGTTCCACCCGACCGCAGCGGAGCGGCAGACGTCCGGGCGACCAGTACTGGTTTCGACAGGGGCCACCCGCACCAGCCCAGGCCACATCGCCGCCAATCGCCGGCCCACAATTCGCGGCTACCCTCGTGGCTACTTTCATGGCTAGGTACATGGCCATGCGGTCCGGTTTGAACCGGTGTGGACCGGGTTCGAGCGAAGCTCTTCAACCTACAGGAAAATGACCCCTGACCTGCTGTTTCACTGGTCAGGGGCTCTTGGCGGCAGACGAGTCGGGCTGTACGCCGGGTTCTGTCGCCCGGCTGCCTCGCGGCGGCCGGGGAGACGGCCATCCATCTAGGGCCGGCGTTGCCGCCGGCCTCGTGCGGTCTACCCGCGGACTCGGGCGGGCTGCCCTCGAACGTCCGCGCAGGGACACCGGGGTGTCCCCTCTTGACCTTGCTCCGGGTGGGGTTTACCTAGCTGCCCAGGTCGCCCTGGGCACTGGTGGTCTCTTACACCACCGTTTCACCCTTACCGAGGACCGAGGTCCCCGGCGGTTTGTTTTCTGTGGCACTGTCCCGCGGGTCACCCCGGGTGGCCGTTAGCCATCACCCTGCCCTGTGGAGCCCGGACGTTCCTCGGGGAGGTCCGTGAGGACCTTCACGCGGCCGTCCGCCCGGCTCGTCTGCCGTGTGGACCATGTTACCGGGCGAGAGGGAGGGGTCGGTGCCGCCGATGCCGTCGCCAGGAACGAGCCCACCAGGATCAGGGCGAAGGACGCCAGGATTCCGGGGGTGAGGTGCTCGTCCAGGAAAAGCGCGCCTGCCGCTACCGCCACCGCCGGGTTGGCGTACGTGAAGACGGTCGCCCTCGTGGGGCCGACCTCTCGGACCAGTTCCAGGAAGGCCACGAAGGCCAGGGCCGTGCAGATCACGCCCAGGGCTGCGAGGGACACCAGGGCGGCGGTCGAGGGCATCTCGGCTGGGCGGGTGAGGGCTGCCGCGGGGGCGTAGACGAGGGCCGACAGGAGCAGGACCGGGGCTATCAGCTGGAGGGTGGGGACCTGCTTGAGGTGACGGGCCATGATCAAGGGGGCCGTGGCGTAGCCGATCACCGTGATCAGGACCTCGGTGAGGGAGAGGACGTTGCCGCCGGTGAGGTGCGGGATGGTCAGGACCGCTACGCCTCCCAGGCCCAGGGCCAGGCCGGTGATGCGGCGGGCTCCCAGCCGTTCCGTGTCGCCGAAGAAGCGGGCCAGGAGCACGCTCAGGATCGGTACGCCCGCGATCAGGAGGCCGGCCGTGGAGCTGGAGAGGTGGCGTTCGGCGTCGGTCAAGGTCCACCAGGGGCCGATGACCTCGATCACGGCGAAGGCGAGCATCGGCCGCCAGTGGTTTTTCACCACGCGGGTCAGTCCCCCCTGGCGGATCGCGAAGGGGAGCAGCAGGGCCGCGCCCAGGACGCAGCGTACGAAGACGACCATGGACGGGGAGACCTCGTCCACCGCCACTTTGATCATCAGATAAGGAATACCCCAGAGGACTCCCAACAGGGAGAAGAGGAACCAGCCGCGTGCGGTCATGGGGTGAGTTTCGGCCGGGTCAGGGGCGCACGTCTTGAACGCTGTTGCGCGCGCACGGCACTCGGTACGTCTACGGCCGCACGCTCGTCCGATACGCCGCCGGCGTCACCCCCAGTACCCGCCTGAACCAGCGCGTCATGTGGGCCTGGTCCGCGAAGCCCACCTGGACGGCCACCTCCGCCGGGCGGGCGCCCGCCTCCAGCAGCCCCCGGGCCCGGCTCACCCGGTGCTGGGCCAGCCAGGCGTACGGGGGCATGCCCATGGTCGTGCGGAAGGCGCGCAGGAGTTGGTAGCGGGAGAGGCCCAGGTCGGTGGCGAGGTCGGCGAGGGAGGGTGGGGCGGCGAGTTCGTCGGCGAGGCGGTCGCGTACGGCGAGGGCGATCGTGCCGGCGCCGGGGACCGTGTCGGCGGTGGGGCGGGACGTCGAGTGGCGGCGGGCCAGGGCCGTGAGCAGCCAGGGGAGGCGGGACTCGGCTTCCAGGGGGTCGGGGCAGGTACTCAGTTCCGCGTGGGCGGTGCGCAGGGCGGCGGCGAGTTCGGGGTCGTGGAGGAGGGGGTCGCGGAAGTGCGGGGTGCCGCCGAGGATGCCGTCGGAGAGGAGGGCGGGGGCCGGGTAGAGGGCGCGGTAGGCGTAGGTGCCGTAGGCCGACTCGCCGGTGTGGACCTCGCCTGGGGCCAGGACGACGATCGTGCCCTGCCCCACCCGGAGAGCGTCGCCCCGGTAGTCGATGCACGAGGCGCCGAGGACGCAGATGCCCACGCTGAATTCCTCGTGCGTGTGCGGGGCGTAGCGGTGGTGGTCGAAGCGGGCGGTGAGGAGGTCGAGGGGGCGGTCGGGGCGGCCTAGGATCGCCCGGGTCCACCGGGTCTGGTCACGTCCGCGGCCCACCTCACGCACCCCTTTCGATGGCTGTAAGGGTGCAACATCTGGGGGTCCCGCTTCCATACCGGGGTCAGGACCGCCACCGCACTGCTACGACGGCGGCCTGGTTCGCCGTGCTTTGG
The DNA here is from genome assembly GCF_042802555.1 of Streptomyces sp. NPDC057474. Lineage (NCBI taxonomy): Bacteria > Bacillati > Actinomycetota > Actinomycetes > Kitasatosporales > Streptomycetaceae > Streptomyces > Streptomyces sp. NPDC057474. The sequence goes on from NZ_JBHVDX010000034.1 coordinate 39,530, forward strand.
GGCCGCGCCCGGGGGGCTAGAGGAAGTCCGCCGTGTCCAGTTCGAAGCCGAAGGGCTCAGGGATGGACAAGCCCTCCCCGAAAAGGACCCTGCAATTCTGCTGGTGATCGTCTTCCTCTGGCTCGCTGAACAGCGTCACCGAGGACTTGTCCCGGTCGATGAGGAGGTACAGGGGGATGCCGCTGCGGGCGTAGGAGCGGCGTTTGGCCTCGCGGTCAGTGGCTGGCTTGGTCGAGGTCACCTCCAGAACCATGGCCACGCCGTCGCAGGGCATCCAGGAATCAGCGTTCCGGAAGAGGCGCAGCTCTCTCGGTACGAAGGTGGCATCGGGGATGACATGGTCCTTCAGGATGTCGAGTGGGCTCCTCAGCTTCAGGCCCTTGTTGCCGGAGAACTGCATGTCGGTTCGGGACCGCTTGATCACCTGCTCCACGATCAGGCTGATGTAGTCCTCGTGATCCCCGTCCGGCGGCGGCGTCACAACGATCTCCCCCTCGACAAGCTCTGCCCGGAAACCCTCCGGGGTGTCCAGGGCGAGAAAGCCCTCCAGCAGGACCTCTTCCTGCGTGAGCGGCTCGTGGGCCATGGCAGTCATGTCACGCCCCTCCTTCTTCGGTCGCTCGCCAGACTGGGACATCGGCTGATCACCTGGCCGTGAGATCGGGAACCGTTCCCTCGATCGTGGCACATGATCTCGGTCACCGTCAGTCGCCGGGCCCGTCGCTTGACCCTGCCGCAGCGTCAACGTTTCTACTGGTCGCATGCGGATCGGAGAACTCGCCGCGGCCGTCGGGGTCACCCCGCGGGCCGTGCGGCACTACCACCATCTCGGGCTGCTGCCGGAGCCGGAGCGGCGGCCGAACGGATACCGGGACTACACATTGCGGCACGCGGTCGTGCTGGCGCGGATCCGGCGGCTGACGGAGCTGGGGCTGGGCCTTGCCGAGGTGCGGGACGTGCTCGCGGACGACGCCGGGCGTGAACTCGTCGAGGTGCTCGGGGAGTTGGACGAGGATCTGGCCCGGCAGGAGACCTCGATCCGGGAGCGGCGGGCCCGGTTGCATGTCCTGATGGAGGACGCGCGGTGCGGGCGGCTTCCGGACGAGGGGCCCGTGTCCCCAGAACTCGCCGCGCTCTTCGGGAAGTTCGGGCCTGTGCCGCAGTCCCCGATGGCCGCCAAGGACCGGGAGGTGTTCGCCCTCCTGGAGACGACTGCGGCACCCGAGGTGCGGGCGGAGATGCTGGCCGGGCTGGAGAGCATGATGGCGGCCCCCGGTGCGGTGGAGCGGGCTCACGAGGCGTACGCGCTGCTCGACGCGCTCGCCGACGCCGACCTCGACGACCCCCGCGTGACGGAGGCGGCCGACCTGTTGGCCGACCTCATCCCGCCGGAGATGGTCCCGTCCGACACCGATATCGACGGCGGCGGCAGCAGCGGCAGCGGCAGCGGCGGCAACGGCAGCTTTCTGCGGGCCTTCTACGCCGACTTCGCCCCGGCCCAGGCGGAGGCCATCCGCCGCACGCTCCGGAAACTGAGGGAGGACCGCCGATGAGCCATGTGGGGAACACCTACCGGATCGCCCGCACCCTCGTACGTCATGAACTCCTGCTGCTGGCAAGCCTGTTGCGCTGGGTGGCCCGTCGGCCGCACGGGACCGGGGCCGGGGCGGGGCGGGTGTACGGGTACACGCGGGGGCAGGGGGCCATGATGTTCGGCTTCGGGTTCGTGTGCGTCATCGAGACCGTGACCATGTCCGTCCTGCTGCGCGACTTCCCGCTGGTGCATCAGGCCGTTCTCGTCCTCGACCTCTACACGATCCTCGTCGTCGCCGGGCTCCACGCGGCCTCCGTCACCCGCCCGCACGTCCTCACCGACACGACCCTGCGGCTGCGCCGCTTCGCCACCGTGGATCTGTGCGTGCCGATCGCCGCTGTCGCTTCGGTCCGCCGTGAGCTGCGGACGACGCACGAGAAGCGGGACGGCGAGCTCGACATGCCGGTCGGCTCGCAGACCACGATCACCCTCGAACTGGCCGAGCCTGTCGCGTACTCGACCTTGTTCGGCCGTCGCAGGGTGGTACGGCTGGTGCGCTTCCACGCGGACGAGTCCCATCAACTCGTAGGAGTCATCAGGGAGTTCACGCGGGATCGGCAGGAACGAACCGGACCTTCGCCGCTCCCGGCTCGGCCTGCGTGAGCCGTACCTGTAGACGCTCCCCCAGCGGCAGCCGACCGCCAGAGGTCCCCACTACTCGGCCGATGACTGCCGGGGACTCCAACTGCACTGTTCCCACGGTGGGTTGATCCTCCTCCACGTCCACCACGCACCCCTCGAACACCTCCCCCACCCGGTCCTTGAGCAGCGCCGCCTCGACGATGTCCACGCATTCGCGCTCCACGCGTCCGGCCCGCCGGGTGCCCTCGGTCATCTCGTCGGGGAGGGTGTCGAAGGCCGCCAGGATCCAGTCGGGGGTCGGGGTGTCGGCTGCCGCCGCGAGGCAGATCTCCGAGGCGTAGCGGTCCACGAGGCGGCGGAGTGGGGCCGTGCAGTGGGCGTAGGGGGCGGCGACGGCGGAGTGGGTGGTGATGTCGGGGAGGTCGCCGTCGCGGAAGGGCGTGTAGTGCGCGCCGCGCAGCAGGGTCGTGCACTCCAGGAGGAAGGCGGCGTGGCGGGGTTCGTGGGGGTCGAGGGAGCGGACGAGTTGTGCGTACGAGACGTGGTGCGGCCAGTCGATGCGCAGGGCCTTGGCCGTACGGCGGAGGCGGCCGACCGCGCCGTCCGGGGCGGCGGGAAGTGTGCGCAGTACGCCGGTGCCATGGGCCAGCATCAGGTCGGCCGCGGCCATGCCGGTGAGGAGGGAGATCTGGGCGTTCCAGCCGTCGGCGGGGAGTGGGGCGCGGTAGGTCAACTCGTAGGTGTCGGCGTCGGTTTCGCCGTCGGCGTGCTCGATGATGTCCTGCTCGATGATCTCCTGCTCGGGGATGTTGAGGGAGATGCCGCCGCGTTCGACTTCGAGGCGCTCGCGCAGCTCTCCGATCACCTTCAGCAGGGCGAGTGGTTCCTCGGCGGTGCCCGCGTCGATCTCCTGCTGTACGCCGGCGTAGTTCAGTTTGGCGCGGCTGCGTACCAGGGCCCGGCGGACGTCGACGGTCTCGGTGCGGCCGTCCGCGTCGAGGTCCAGCGTCCACAGGACCGCCGGGCAGGTGTGGCCCGGGAGGAGGCTGGCGGCGCCCTCGGAGAGGCAGGCGGGGTGGAGGGGGACCTTGCCGTCGGGGAAGTAGAGGGTCGTCACCCGGCGGTGGGCCTCGGCGTCGACCGCGCCGCCGGGGGTGACGAAGGCGGCGACGTCGGCGATGGCGTACCGGACGCGGTAGCCGCGGTGGCCTCCGTTGCCCGGCCGTCGGGAGAGGTGCATCGCCTGGTCTAGGTCGGTCGAGGTGGGCGGGTCGATGGTGAAGAGGGGGATGTCCGTGGCGTCGTACGACGGGAGGCGCGGCGACTTCGCGGCGTGCTCCGCCTCGACGAGGACCTGGAGGGGGAAGGCGTCGGGCACATCGAGTTCCCCGCGCAGCGCGCGCAGGGCCGCCCTTAGGGGAGCCTCGGCGGCGCCCTTGACGCGGAGATGGCGGCGGGGCATGGGTCGAGCGTAGGACGGGGCGGGCGGGGCGGCATCCCGACGGTGACCGTCGGCCGGTCCGGCGGACGGGGCGGGACGGCGGCCCACGACGGCAGCCGAGCGGCCTGGCGACGGGCGGCCTGAGGACGGGCGGGGCGGCACCCCGGCGGGCACTGCCGGAGCCCTCCTCCCCACCCCGTACGCTGTCGCGGAGCCCCGAGACCCCCCGAGAACAAGGAGTACCCGTGCTCGTCCTGCTTCCCCCGTCCGAAGGCAAGGCCCCCTCTGCGGGTGGCGCTCCGTTGAAGCTGGAGGGGCTTTCGCTGCCGGCGCTCACGGGGGCGCGGGAGGCGGTGATCGGTGAGCTGGTGGAGTTGTGCGCCGGTGACGAGGACAAGGCGCGTGAGGTGCTGGGGCTGAGTGAGGGGCTGCGCGGCGAGGTCGCCAAGAACGCGGAGCTGCTGACGGCGGGGGCGCGGCCGGCCGGGCAGGTCTACACGGGGGTGCTGTACGACTCCCTCGACCTGGCCACCCTGGAGACCGCCGCGAAGCAGCGGGCGGCGCGTTCGCTGCTGGTCTTCTCTGGGCTGTGGGGCGCGGTCCGGGTGACGGACCGTATCCCTTCCTACCGTTGCTCGATGGGCGTGAAGCTGCCCGGGGTCGGCGCGCTCGGCACGCACTGGCGTACGCCGATGGCGTCGGCGCTCCCCGAGGCCGCCGGCGACGGACTCGTCCTCGACCTGCGGTCCTCGGCGTACACGGCCGCGTGGAAGCCGAAGGGCGAGGTGGCCGGGCGGACGGCGACCGTACGGGTGCTGCACGCGCCCACCCGGAAGGTCGTCAGCCACTTCAACAAGGCGACAAAGGGCCGCATCGTACGGAGTCTGCTGTCGGCCGGGATCGCGCCCAAGGGCCCGGCGGAGCTGGTGGAGGCGCTGCGGGACCTCGGATACGTGGTGGAGGTGGAGCCACCGACCGGGGCCGGGGCTGGGGCCGGGGCTGGGGCTGGGAAGGCGTGGACGCTGGATGTGCTGGTGACCGAGGTCCACTGAACCTCCCCCCACTCAGGCGTATTGCAGCATGCGCAACGCGCGTTGTGCATGCTGCGCCGCCCGGGCAGGATGACGGCATGCCTCCATCGCTGCCCCCGTCGTCGCGCGTGTCCGTCCTCGACCTGGCGCCCGTGCTGCCGGTGGCCGTCGTCGACGACCCCGTCGACGCGGTGCCGCTCGCGCGGGCGCTGGTCGCGGGCGGGCTGCCGGCGATCGAGGTGACCCTGCGGACGCCGGCCGCGCTCGACGCCGTACGGGCGATCGCGGCGGAGGTTCCGGCGGCGGTGGTCGGGGTGGGTACGGTCATCACCCCCGCGCAGGTGACGGAGTCCGTCGCGGCGGGCGGCCGTTTCCTGGTCAGCCCGGGCTGGACGGACGTACTGCTGGAGGCGATGCGGGCGTCCGGGGTGCCGTTCCTGCCGGGGGTGTCGACCACGTCGGAGGTCGTGGCGCTGTTGGAGCGCGGGGTGCGGGAGATGAAGTTCTTCCCGGCGGAGGCGGCGGGCGGTACGGCGTATCTGAGGTCACTCGCCGGACCGCTGCCACAGGCGCGCTTCTGCCCGACCGGCGGGGTCGGCCCGGTCAACGCGCCGGAGTATCTGGCCCTCCCCAACGTCGGTTGCGTGGGCGGCACTTGGATGTTGCCGGCCGATGCCGTGGCCGCGCGCGACTGGGGACGGATCGAGAGGCTGGCCCGGGAGGCGGCGGGCCTCCGCGACCACCCTTCAGCGCAGGTGTGACGTGTCGTTGAGGAGGCGGAGGGTGGCGTTGCCGTCCGCGTAGTACGCCAGGGCCGACAGGGATGCCGCCGAGAGTTCCATGCGGAACAGGGACTCCGGGGGTGCGCCGAGGGCCAGGCGTACGAGGGTCTTGATCGGCGTGACGTGGGTGACGAGCAGGACGGTACGGCCCCGGTGCGCCGCGACCAGTTCGTCCCGGGTGGCCGCGACGCGGTGGGCCACGGCCTCGAAGCTCTCGCCGCCGCCGGTCGGTTCGGCGTCCGGGGAGGCCAGCCAGGCGTTCATGTCGTCCGGGTACCGCTCCCGCACCTCACCGAAGCTCAGCCCCTCCCACGCGCCGAAGTCCGTCTCCCGCAGCCCGCCCTCGACCGTCACCCCGAGCCCGAGCCGGGCCGCCACGATCCCCGCCGTCTCCCGACAACGGGCCAACGGCGACGACACGACCTCCTGGATCGTCCCCCGAGCCGCCAACGCGACGGCGACCCGCTCCGCCTGATACCGGCCGACGTCGGAGAGGGAAGGGTCCGAACCGCCGCTCCCCGAGAACCGCTTCTGAGGGGTGAGGGGGGTCTCGCCGTGGCGCAGCAGGACGAAGGTGGCGGGAGTGCCGAGATCGGGGGTGGCGGCGGAGGCGATGTTCTGGGCGGCACGGAGGTCGGCGGCGGCTTTGGCCCGGGTTTCGGTGGTACGGCTGCGGCCGCCAGGCGTCACCGCGCGGCCGGCTGAGGAAACGGCAGAAACCGAAGCCGATGCCGATGCCGATGCCGATGCCGCGTCAGCGTCAGCGTCAGCGTCAGCGTCAGCCGAAGAAGCGGGGCGAGGAGAAGAGGCGCGGGCAGATGGTGCGGCCGCGGCATCAGGACCGCTCACCGGTTCCGACGGATTCGCTCCGGCACGGTCCCCGGACTGGCCCCGAGGCTCCGCCAAGGGGTTCCCCGTCTCGCCCCGAGCCCCGGCCAAGGCCGCCCTCGCCTTCGCCGCGCCCGCCGTCGCGTCCCCCGGCGGCCCCGCCGGCTCGGGCGCGGCGGTGGCGGCGGCTCGGGCCCCACGCGTGTCCAGGTCAGCCGTGGAAGCGGCGGCCGACCACTGCTCGCCCCGCTTCCCCGCGTCCATCGCTTCGTTGGCGAGGCGGTCGGCGTGCTTGTTCTGCTCTCGCGGCATCCACTCGTACGTCACACGACCGGGCGGGAAGATGCGCGCGGCCTCGGCGGCCAGGGGCTTCATGTCGGAGTGTTTGATCTTCCAGCGGCCCGACAGCTGCTCGACGACGAGCTTGGAGTCCATGCGGACCCGGACGGAGGCCTCCGGGTCCAGCTCGTACGCCGCCTTCAGGCCCGCGATGAGGCCGCGGTACTCGGCGACGTTGTTCGTGGCGACCCCGATGTACTCGGCGGCCTCCACCAACGTCTCGCCCGTCACCGCGTCGAGGACGACGGAGCCATAACCAGCGGGCCCCGGGTTGCCCCGGGAACCGCCGTCGGCCTCGACGATGAACTCCCGTACCACGTAACCCTCTTGGTGTGTCTCGTTCTCGTGCAGAACCTCTCGCAGGTCCTCCTACAGGCCGGACTCCGCCGTACGCACCAGGATGCGGCCGCAGTTCTCGCAGCGCACCACCGTGTCGCGCGTGGCCTTGCGGATGTCGTTGATGTCGGTGATCGACAGCTCCTGGCGGCAGCCCTGGCAGGTGCGCTGGTACAGCTTGGCCGCGCCGATGCCGCCCTGCTGGCCGCGCAGCTTGTCGTAGAGCTTGAGGAGGTCCGCGGGGACCGCGCCCGAGATGACCTCGCGCTCCTTCGTCACCGTCGCCACCTCGCCGTCGATCTCCTCGAACGCGGCGTCCCGGCGTGCGGTCGCGTCGTCGACCTTCCCCTGGACGGCACCGACCCGCTCGGTCAGTTCGGCGACCCGCTCCTGCGTGGACTCCCGCCGCTCCATGACCTCCAGGACGATGTCCTCCAGGTCGCCCTGCCGCTTGGCGAGGGAGGCGATCTCGCGCTGGAGGTTCTCCAGGTCCTTCGGGGAGCTGACCGCGCCCGAGTCCAGGCGCTGCTGGTCGCGGACGGCGCGCTGGCGCACCTGGTCCACGTCCTGCTCGGCCTTGATCTGGTCGCGGGCGGTGTCGCTCTCCTCGGTCTGCGCGGCCACGAGCAGGTCGCGCAGCTGGGTGTTCTCCTTCGTCAGCGACTCGATCTCGGCGTGCTCGGGCAGTGACCTCCGCTTGTGCGCGAGCTGCTGCAGGCGTACGTCGAGGGCCTGGACGTCGAGGAGTCGGATCTGGTCGGCGGGCTCGGCGTTCAGTTGGGGGCTCCCAGTGGGTCAGAAGTGGTGGCGGACGCCGCGTGGGCGGTCCAGGGGTCGGTGACCGTCTTGGAGACGTGGACGCGCAGGTCCCATCCCTCCCGGTCGGAGATCTCGTCGAGCTGGGCAGCGGCCAGCTCGCACCAGGGCCATTCGGTGGCCCAGTGCGCCGCGTCGAGCAGCGCGAGAGGTGTGTGGGTGCCGTCGGTGGAGTGCGCACCGTGGGCGACGGCCTCGGAGGCCGGGTGGTGGCGCAGGTCCGCGGTGAGGAAGGCGTCGACACCGGCCGCGCGTACGTCGTCGAAGAGGCTGTCGCCGGAGCCGCCGCTGACGGCGACCGTGCGGACGACCGCCTCGGGGTCGCCCGCAACCCGGATGCCCTGCGCGGTGGCGGGGAGCCGCTCGGCGGCCCGCGCGGCCAGTTCGCGCACGGTCAGCGGGTGGTCCAGCTCGCAGACCCGGCCGAGACCGCACCGCCCGGTGGGGTCGGCGGGGTCCGGTACGAGGGGGCGTACGACCCTGAGGTCCAGCGCTCCGGCGAGGGCGTCGCTGACCCCGGGGTCGGCGGTGTCGGCGTTGGTGTGGGCGACGTGCAGCGCGATGTCGTTCTTGATGAGGGTGTGCACGACCCGGCCCTTGAAGGTGGAGGCCGCCACCGTCGTCGTACCGCGCAGATAGAGCGGATGGTGGGTGACCAGCAGGTCCGCGCCCAGCTTCACCGCTTCCTCGACGATCTCGCGCACCGGGTCGACGGCGAACAGGACCCGCGTGACCTCCTGGTCGGGGTCTCCGCACACCGTGCCGACCGCATCCCACCCCTCGGCCCTCTCGGGCGGCCAGAGGGCGTCGAGCGCGGCGATGACTTCAGACAGACGGGGCACGCACAGAAGGCTACCTGCACCGCTCCCGTCCCAGACCGGCCGCGGGTCACTCGACCAGCCGCCCCTCGGCCGGCCCGCGCGCCGCACGCGGTCTCCCGCTCCTTTCCGTACCTCCGCCAGCACATCCGCTGCCGTTCCCTCAGGCGAATCGAGGCACTAGCACCCTTATGTGTGAAGGGGGTGCTAGTTGTCCCACGTCTGTGCGTGCGAAAACTACCTTCGTCGCCGGAGGTGATCGAACGATGACGGCCTGTGCATCCCCACCACCCACGACGGGCCATGGGAGCGGGACGGGACAGGGGGACGAGGGGAAGGACACGACCGGGGGGCAGGGCGGGGGCGAAGGGCTTGGAGGGAACGGCGGATATGAAGGGCACGGCGGCGGCGGTGGGCACGGCGACGGCGGTGGCGGTGGCGGTGGCGGTGGCGGTGGCGGTGGGCACGGCGGTGGCGGTGGGCACGGCGGTGGCGGTGGGCACGGCGGGTCCGCGGCGCCGCCCGGCTGCGTGATCACCGCCGACGGGACGTACGCGGCGCGCCTCGCGCTCGACGGCGAGTCCTGGTTCCCCGAGCGCTGGACCCTGGACGGCCCCGAGCCGTACGCCGTACCCCTGCCCGGCAACCAGCCGGAGGAACCCGGCACCGAAGTGCTCCCCATGACCGACGGCCGGGTCCTCATCCACCGGCTGGCGGCCGACCGGCACCTGTTCTCGCTCCTCTACCCGACCGGGCCCGGCACCGGCGAACTCCCGCTCGGCGCGGTCGAATGCGCCGATCCGGCGGCCGAGTTGCGGCTGCTGCCTCCCGCACCGTGTGGGGAGCGGGCGTACGCCCTCGCCCTGGGCCGGAGCGCCACGACGGTGTGGCTGGTGGCGGGCGGAACGTTCGGCCCGGAGCTGTTGGCGCAGGTGCCGGGGCGGTGTTCGGGCGGCGTCTGGCTGGACGGGACGGGCCGACTGCTCGCCCTGGACCAGGAGTCGAACGGCCGGACGAAGTCGGTGGCCGTCGATCTGGAGCAGGGCGGCGAGGTCTCACCGCTGCTGCAGATCGCGGACGACAGCAACGACCGGGTACTGCTCGCCGACCCCGACAGCGGACTGCTCCTGATCCGCTCGGACGCGCCCTCCCCCGGCCACGACCGGCTCGGCTGGGGCGTGTTGGGCAGCACGCTTCCGGTCCGCTTCCCGGAGTGCCTACGGGTTCCCGACGGCCACCGCATCACCCCCTTCGCCATCCAGCCGGGCCAGATCCTGACCCCCGAGAGCTGCGCGGTCGCGCTGCGCCTCGACGGGCCCCGGGGGAGCTGGGTCGGCGTCTGGCGCCCGGCCGCACGCCGGATCCTCCATCTGCCCGCCCCCGAGGGCTGGTTGGCGGGGGCCGGGCTGTGGAGCCGGGAGGGAGTACTGCAACTGCCGCACCAGACAGGGGCAGTGCGGTGTGGGGTGGCTCGGGTGGGGGTGCCCTGGGGGGCGGAGGAGTCACGGGAGGAGGGCCGGGCTGGGGTTCGGGAGGGGGTCCGGGAGGGGGTCCGGGAGGGTTCGCAGGAGACGGGGCCGGCTTGCGACGGGGCCCTGGGGCTGGAGGCCGCGGTCGCCTCACCCCGATCCGAGCCGTCGAGTGCGGAGCCGTCCGGTTCGGAGTCAGCCGGTATGGGGTCAGCCGGTATGGGGTCAGCCGGTATGGGGTCAGCCGGTATAGAGCCGTCCGCGCCTGTTGTCGCCCGGCCCGTGCCGTTGCAGCAGGCGCCGCTGGAGGGGCGAGTGCCCGAGGAGGTGACCGTCGGGTGAAGGTGATGTGCGGGCTGCGGGCGAAGTGGACGCGGCGGGGGCGACACGCCTTCGGGCGCCTTCGAGGAGTGCGTGGCCGCCCGTTAAAATCACCCGCCGGTAAGAAGATCATTCGACGGGGAACACTTCCAATGAGCGACGTGCACACAACCCAGCCGCCCACTGCCAACCCCCACGAGGCGGAAGGCCACGGCAGGCACCGGGGCCAGATCTCGGCCCACGAAGCCGAGATAGCGACCCCTCGCGGACGCCACCGCAAGTCGGCCGAACACACGGAGTCGACGACGTCCGCCTGAACGGCGACACGAGTCCCTCCGGTCACCTCTGGAGAAACGTCAATTCGACGCCAGAACCGACCACAACGGCATCCGGCCCCGCTCGTCGCTGACGGGCGGGGCCGTTCCGTTCCGGGTACGGGCCCGGCCCTGTAGGGGGCCCGGGCAACTGCGCGACCAGCCACGTACGAGCCGCAGACGCGCCACGTGCGAGCCACGTACGGGCCGCAGACGGGCCACGTGCGAGTCACGTGCGGGCCGCAGACGGGCCACGTGCGAGTCACGTACGGGCCGCAGACGAGCCACGTGCGAGTCACGTACGGGCCGCAGACGAGCCGCAAAACGCGCCTGCCACGTCGGGTGGATCGGCGCGTGCGGTTTGTAGTGGGCCGGTCGCGCAGTTCCGGCCGGGCCCCTTACGGGGCCGCCCCCGGCCCGTGCCTCAGCCCCAGCACCTCCGCCGCCGCGAACGTCTCCCCGTCCGGCCGGTCGACGTAGTACGGCGTGAGCAACCCGTCCAGCTCGTCGTACGTGAACGCGTCCTGCTTGGTGTCGAACTTGGCCTGTACGCGCGGCCGTTCGACGATCGCGACCATGCCGCCGTGTACGACGAAGAGCTGGCCGTTCACCTGTGCGGCGGCGGGTGAGACAAGGTAGCCGACGAGGGGGGCGACGTGCTCGGGGGCGAAGGGGTCGAGGTCGGTGCCGTCGCCGTCGGGCGCCCCGGGCAGGCCCGCGAAGACGTCCTCGGTCATCCGGGTCCGGGCGCGTGGGCAGATGACGTTCGCGGTGACGCCGTACTTGGCGAGCGCGAGAGCGGTGGAGGTGGTCAGCCCGACGATTCCGCCTTTCGCGGCGGCGTAGTTGGGCTGCCCGGCGGAGCCGGCGAGGAAGGCCTCGGAGGAGGTGTTCACGACGCGCCCGTACACCGGCCCACCCTCGCCCGACTTCGCCCGTGTACGCCAGTGGGCGGAGGCGAACCGGATCGTGTTGAAGTGCCCCTTGAGGTGCACCCGGACGACAGAGTCCCACTCGTCCTCGGACATGGAAAAGACCATGCGGTCGCGCAGAATGCCCGCGTTGTTGACGAGGATGTCCAGCTTGCCGAACCGGGCGATCGCCAACGCGACCAGTTCCCGGGCTTGTTCGTGGTCGGACACGTCACCGATGTGCGCCACCGCCCGACCGCCCGCCGCGCGGATCGACGCCGCGACCTCCTCGGCGGGCCCGGTGGACACCTCACCGGAACCGTCCCGGCCCGCCCGGCCGTAGTCGTTGACGACGACGGCCGCGCCCAGCCGGGCCAGTTCCAACGCCTCGGCCCGGCCGAGCCCGCGCCCCGCGCCGGTGACGATCGCGGACAGTCCTTCAAGGGGCAGTGCCACCGCCGAGTCCCTTCCACCGAAGCCGATTTCCTCGTGAAGCCGCTCATGACGCGCTCGTGAAGCTGCTCATGACGCCATTCGTAAAGCCGTTCACGAAGCCGCTCATGACGGCATTCGTAAAGCCGTTCGTGAAGCCGCTCATGACGCGCTCGTGAAGCCGCTTATGACGCGCTCGTGGAACTGATGGTCAGATCTCGATGCAGGTCCGGAGCGCCACCCCGGTCCGCATCTGGTCCAGTGCCTCGTTGATGTCGGCGAGGGGCACCCGGTGGGTGATCAGGCCCGCGAGGTCGATGCGGCCGGCCCGCCAGAGGGCGATGGTCCGCTCGTAGGAGCGCAGGACGTCTCCGCCGCCGTACATGGACGGCAGGATCCGCTTCTCGTCGAAGAACAGCTCGAACATGCTGAGCTGGAGAAAGTCGTCCAGCGCGCCCGCGCCGACCACGACGAGTGTGCCGCCGCGCCGGGTGGTCTCGTACGCGGTGCGCGCGGTGGTCGAGCGACCGACGACCTCGAAGACGTAGTCGAAGCCCTCGCCGGCGGTGACGGACTGCTTGGCTTCGGCCAGCTCCTCCGGTGAAATCGCTTTGGTGGCACCGAACTTGAGCGCCGCCTCGCGACGCGAGACCACCGGGTCGACGGCGACGATCTCGGCGGCACCCTTGAGCCGGGCGCCCTGGATCGCCGAGATGCCGACGCCGCCGCAGCCGATGACCGCGACCGACGAACCGGCCTCCACATCGGCGGTGTTGAGGGCCGCGCCGAGCCCGGTGGTGACGCCGCAGCCGATGAGGGCGGCGATGTCGAAGGGCACGTCGTCCGGTATCGGCACGGCGCAGCCGGCGTCGACGACGACCTCCTCGGCGAAGGTGCCGGTGCCCGCGAAGCCGAAGACGTCCCCGGCGGGCCGCTTGAAGTTGGGCGTACCGGCGTTCAGGAACCCGGCGAGGCACAGCTGGGTCTGGCCGCGCTTGCAGGCCGGACAGGTGCCGCAGGCCGGGAGCCAGCACACGACGACCCGGTCGCCCGGCTTCAAGTTTTGTACGCCTTCCCCGACTTCGACTATCTCGCCGGCCCCCTCGTGCCCGGGGACGAACGGCCCGGGCTGCGGCAGCACCCCGGCCATCGCGGACAGGTCCGAGTGGCACAGCCCCGTGGCCCGCACCCGGATCCTCACCCTGCCCGGCCCGAAGCCCACCGCCTCGACATCGTCGAGCACATCGAGCTTGTCCTGGCCGATCTCGTGCAGTACGGCTGCGCGCATGGTGCGGCTCCCCTCAGGAGTACCTGTCAGGAGTACCTGGCCTACAGGAGTACCTGACCTACGGTTGTACTGAGCTGCTCATTCGTGCTCGACAAGCGTGTCCGCCAACACCGGCGCGTCATCCCGCTCAATGGCGGTCACCGTCACCCGCACCGCGCGGTCGTCCGGTCGCCACATCCGGATACGGAGGGTCTCGCCCGGGAAGACGACGCCTGCGAAGCGCGTCCCGTACGAGCGGACGCGGCCGACGTCCCCGCCGAGCACCGTGTCCACCACGGCCTTCAACGTCATCCCGTACGTGCACAGCCCGTGCAGGATCGGCCGGTCGAACCCGGCGCGCCCCGCGAACTCCGGGTCGGCGTGCAACGGGTTCCAGTCGCCGGAGAGCCGGTAGAGCAGTGCCTGGTCCTCGCGGACGGCACGCTCGACCTCCTTGTCGGGCGCGGTCGTCGGCGGTTCCTGCCGGGTGGACGGCCCGCGCTCACCGCCCCAGCCGCCCTCTCCCCGTACGAAGATCTGCGCCTCGTTCACCCACAACGGGCCCTCGGCGTCGGCGACCTCGGTCCGCATGACCAGGACGGCCGCCTTGCCCTTGTCGTACACCGCCGCCACGCGCGAGGTCGCGGTCGCCCGTCCCTCGACCGGGATCGGCCGGTGGAGCTCGACGCGCTGGCCGCCGTGCAGGACCTTGGCGAGGTCGACGTCGACGCCGGGTGCGTTGAGGCCACCGATGACGTCCGGCGAGCCCGCCCCCGCGACGGTGGCGAAGCTGGGCAGGACGTGCAGCCGGGACTCCAGCGTGTAGCGCAGCTCGTCGGGGTCGGTCGCCGGGATGCCGGCGCCGATACCGAGGTGGTAGAGCAGGACGTCCTTGCGGGTCCATGCGATCTCGGCGGAACGGGGCTCGGCGGCGAGGGCCTTCGCTGCGTCGATGGGCATGGGGCTCCTGTGTGCGGTGGGTTACGAGGGGGCGGAGGGCTTGCGCTGAGGAACCTCGGTACGACCGTCCGCACCAGCGGCCGCACCGAGGTCGTCACGGCCGACCCGGAACCCGCCCACCTAGAACGCGTTCCAGTCCGGCGACACTCTGTATAGCCGAGCCACGGGAACATGTGAAGACTCCTGACACTACGTCAGATATGCGCCGCTCCGCCCATGACATTTGTCCTGCCGGACTCCGTACAAGCGCATCTGCCGGGCCGCGCCCCGCCTTCGTACTGTCGAGGACATGAGGCAGACAGAAACGGGCGGAGCGGCCACGACGGGTGCGTGCGCCGGAGACATGAGAAATGCGGGCGCCGGGTGTGGGAGTCGGCGTCGGGCGGGGGTGGCGGCGTGGTTCTCGTGGCAGGCGTTGCGTGGGGGCGGGCGGTCGCCGTCGTCGTCGGACGATCCGGGGCCGCCGGCCACCGGGCTCACCCTGGTGCCATGGCTGCTGATGGGGATGGGCGCCTTCGCGAACGTCCTCCAGGGCCGCGCCCCCAACCCCTGGGTCGGCGGCTTCGGCATCCTCACCTTCAACTCCCTCTACATCTACGTCGTCATCCGCGCCTTCGTGAAGGAGAAGCGCGAGTCCCGCTCCACCCGCCTCGCACTCCTCATGCTCGGCCTGGTCGCCTGCGGCCTCGCGCTCGCCTACGGCGGCAGCTGGCTGAACTTCTTCCCGCTGCTCGGCCTGGCCGTGGGCGCCGCCACGCGGGGCCCACATCTCGGCCGGACCGGGCTGGCGGTGACCGCGCTCGCGGGCGGAGTCTCGGCGGTCCGCGAGGGCTGGGACGCGATCAACGTGGCGTACGGCACCTTCATCTCCATCGTGGTGACGGCCGTGCTCCTCTCCCTGGCGGACGCGGTACGCGAACTGCGCGCAGCCCGCGAGGAGCTGGCCCATCGCGCGGTGGAGGAGGAGCGCCTCCGCTTCTCCCGCGACCTGCACGACCTGCTCGGCCACACGCTGTCGGTGATCGTGGTGAAGTCGGAGGCGGCCCGTCGTCTCGCCCCGCACGACCCGGACGCGACGCTCGCCCAGATCACGGACATCGAGGCGGTCGGCCGCCAGGCCCTCAGGGAGATCCGCGATGCCGTGACCGGGTACCGCGAGGGCAGCCTCACGACCGAGCTGGACCGCGCCCACTCCGTGCTGTCGGCCGCGGGCACGACCCTGACCGTACGCCGCTCCGGGCCGACCCCGACGCCCCAGGCCGAGGCGCTGCTGGGCTGGGTCGTCCGCGAGGCGATCACCAACGTCGTACGCCACAGCCACGCCACCCACTGCGAGATCGCCCTCACCTCCGCCCCGGCCCACACCCACACCCACACCCACACCCACACCCACACCCACCTGACCATCACCGACAACGGCCCCCACACCACTCCCCCACCCGCCGCCACCACCAACGGCCTGAGAGGCCTCACCGAACGCCTCACCACGGCAGGCGGCACACTCCAGGCCGGGCCTGGCCCCCGAGGCGGCTTCGTAGTCAGGGCGGAACTGCCGATGACACCGCCGGGAGCGGACGGGGCGATGTCGACGGGGTCGGGGGCGGGGTCGGGGGCGGGATCGGAGAGGGCGCAGCATCCGTAGCGGGGCTGGGAGCGGGGCGGGAACCGGGGCTGGGAACGGAGCCGGGCCACTGGAGCCAGATCGAGGACTGGGACTGAGCCGTCAACGTGATCGATGCCGACTGGTCCGACTCTCGACCGCCGGGACACCCCCTCCGGCACCAGCAGGTGTGTCGCCGCAAGGCGAGCCCTCGGCGGCCGGGAACGCTTCGTGCCGTCGAGCGCCCTCCTTCACGGCCGAGCCCGGCGCAGCCGACAGCGGCTCGCCCACCCGGCGTGGGCCGAACCCACCCCGCCAGACCGCACACCACCCCCGAACAGACCCGCCCGGCCCACGCCCACGCTCCCGGCCCACGCCCCCTGCCCGCGTCGCGCACCGTTCCGAATCGCCGGCCCCGACCTACCCTTGGGCCGTGAACGAGATGCCCCGGGATCACCGGCCCGCCAAATCCATCAGGGTTCTGCTCGCCGAGGATCAGAGGATGATGCGGGGCGCGTTGGCGTTACTGCTGGGGATGGAAGCGGACATCCAGGTCGTGGCGCAGGTCGGGGCCGGTGACGCGATCGTGGACGCGGCGCTGACGCATCGGCCGGACGTCGCGCTGCTGGATATCGAGTTGCCCGGGATGAGCGGTCTGGACGCCGCCGTCGAGCTGCGGGACCAGGTGCCCGACTGCCGGGTGCTGATCCTGACCACGTTCGGCCGGCCGGGGTACCTCCGGCGGGCCATGGACGCCGGTGCCGCCGGGTTTCTGGTCAAGGACGGGCCCGTGGAGGAGCTGGCCCGGGCCATCCGCCGGGTGCTGACCGGCGAGACCGTCGTCGACCCCGCCCTCGCCGCGGCCGCGCTGAGCGCCGGGCCCAACCCGCTCACCGCCCGGGAACGCGACGCCCTCAACGCCTGTGCCGACGGCGCCACCGTCGCCGACATCGCCACCCGGCTCCACCTCTCCGAGTCCACCGTGCGCAACTACCTCTCCTCCGCCATCGGCAAGACGGGCACCCGCAACCGCACGGAGGCGATGCGGGAGGCCCGACAACAGGGGTGGCTGTAGCCACTCGCACCGCCGGTCGGAGCCGGCCGACCGGAGCCGCCGCGGCCACGAGGCCACGGACAGCCCGTGACCGCCGCCGGGCACCCACCCCCGTGGAGCACCCGCCGCCCGGCACCCGGCACCCGGCACCTGGCACCTGGCACCTGGCACCTGGCAAACCGCACCGGCCCGACCGAGCCGTGCCCACCCCATGGAGCACCCCGTCGCCGGGTCGTCACCCACTCACCGGCTCACGCCCGCGCCCCCTCGCCCGACCACCCCGTCACCCAGGCGCCTCACTTCGTCACCTTCGCCGATTCATAGCCCACCCCCTCCGGCGCCAGCGCCACGAACCAGCTCGTCCGGGCCCCCTCCACATCGACGATGCGCGGGTTGCGCAGGTCCTCGTACCGGATGTCGTCGCCGTCGCGGTTGACGTCGACGGACGTGCCGTCGGACCAGGCGATGCGTACCTGTTGGGCGGTGGGGGCGACCCTGCCGATGACGAGGCGTTCGGGGTCGCCGTCCTCGTCCCGGTCTCCGGCGCGGAGGACCGTCGCAAAAGCCTCCAGGTCCGTGCCCGACATGGCGTCGTCCTCGCCGTCGATCAGCGCGCTCGTCCGGTCGTCACCCACGGTCAGATGCACGAAGTGCCAGCTCTTGCCCACGAGACCGGCGGCGCCGCCCGCGCCCCTCGGCTCGACCCCGAACAGGCCCATCGCGGCGAGCTGCTTGTCGGCCTGCGCACTGCTCCTCGGCGCGTCCCAGACCTCGATCGTCACCTTCCAGTCCGTGCCCTGGTCGCGCCCCTCCGCCAGGGTGGTCCGCCACGGCTCGTACATATGACGGGTCTCGGGCGCCACAGACGCCGTCGGCGTCGCCGCCGGGGCCACCCACCCCCGGTCCCCGTCCGTCACCCCGGCCAGCGCCAGCGTCCCCGTGGTACCCGCGATCACCACGGCGGCGGCAGCGGCGACCACCCAACGACGGGTCTTGCGGCGCCGGCCGCCCCGTACGACCGCCTGGTAGGGGGCTATACCGATCTCGACCTCGTCCGCCGCGTCCGCCAGCAGGAAGGCGATGTCTCTCTCCACCGCGGTACTGGCTGTGAGGTCACCGTGCGTGCTGTCGCCCTGCGTCATGTGCCTGTTCGCCTTCCCGTCCATACCGTCCATGCCGTTCGTGCCGTCCGTACCGCCCGTGCCGTTCGTGCCGTTCGTGCCGTCCGTGCCACCCATGCCGCTCATGCCGTCCGTGCCGTTCGCGTCCCTCACTTCCTGCCTCCCTGCGTCACCATCTCGGCCAGTCCCGGTATGGCTCGGAGCTTCGCGATTCCCTTCGCCGCGTTGCTCTTCACCGCGCCGACGGAACAGCCCATCGCCTCCGCCGTCTGGCTCTCGCTCAGGTCCTCCCAGTACCGCAGGACCACGGCCTCGCGCTGGCGCGGCGGCAGTTGGGACAGGGCCGCCAGCAGGGGGCCGCGGTCGTCGGCCTGGGCGATGCGGTCGCCGCTGTCGGGCAGCTCGGGCACCAGGTCCGAGTCGCTCCGGGGCGCCAGGAACTCCTTGAGGCGTCTGCGGTGCTTGCGCGCGTGGGCGTTGATCATCACGCGCCGTACATATGTGTCCGGGTCGTCCGCCGAGCCGACCCTTCGCCAGGCCACGTACACCTGCTCCAGCGTCGTCTGGACCAGGTCCTCCGCGGCGTGCTGCTCTCCCGTGAGAAGAAACGCCGTACGCATCAGCCGTGGCCAGCGGCCGACGAGGAAGCTCTGGAACCCCTCGTCCCGAGCGTCCCTGGCCTGCTTCCGATCCCCCATGAGCACCTCCTAGATGCTTCTAACAGTCCATGAGGGCCCGATTCCGTTGCCTCGTCCCGCAAAGAATTCCCGCACTGACGGCACGTCACTTCCCCATGGACGGGTCAAGTTTTCGTTAGTCACTCAAAACAACGGAATAGTTGCCCAGGCGCACGAGGTTCAGGCGACACGTACCCTCACCCGGCCAGGAGGCCCCGCTCAATGACGCAGCCGCACACACCGCCGACCACCGATCGCCCCACCACGAGAGCCGGCCGATCCACGCGATCCGCCGGAGCGTTCGTCCCGGTGCTGGCCTTCGCGGGGATCGTGGTCGCGGTGATGCAGACCCTGCTGGTCCCGGTGATCAAGGACCTCCCGCAGTTGCTGGGCACCTCTCCCAGCAACGCGACCTGGGTACTGACCTCGACCCTGCTCTCCGGCGCCGTGGCCACGCCGATCATGGGCCGCCTCGGCGACCTCTACGGCAAGCGCCGCATGCTGCTCGTCAGCCTGGCCGTGATGGTGGTCGGAGCGCTGATCAGCGGTTTCACCAGCGCGCTCCTCCCGATGATCGTCGGCCGTACCCTCCAGGGCTTCTCCATGGGCGCGATCCCGCTGGGCATCGGCCTGATGCGCGACGAACTCCCCCGCGAACGCCTCGGCTCCGCCATGGCCCTGATGAGCTCGTCCATAGGCGTCGGCGGCGGACTCGCGCTGCCGCTCGCCGCCGCGGTCGCCCAGAACACCGACTGGCACGTCCTCTTCTTCGGCGCCGCCGGCCTCGGCGTCCTCTCCATCGTGCTGACCCTCGTCGCCGTACCGGAGACGAAGACCCGCGCGCAGGGCACCTTCGACTACCTCGGCGCGCTCGGCCTCACCGTCGGCCTCGTCCTCTTCCTCCTGCCGATCACCAAGGGCAGCGACTGGGGCTGGACCTCCGCGACCACGCTCGGCCTGTTCGCCGCGTCGGCCCTGGTCCTGCTCCTCTGGGGTGTCATGGAGCTGCGCATCCCCGCCCCGCTGGTGGATCTGCGCACGACCGCCCGCCGCGAGGTCCTCCTCACCAACCTCGCCTCGATCATGGTCGGCGTCTCCTTCTACGTCGTCTCCCTCGTCCTGCCGCAGCTCCTCCAGCTCCCCTCCTCCACCGGCTACGGCCTCGGGCAGTCGATGATCGTCGCGGGTCTGTGCGTGGCCCCGCTCGGCCTGACGATGATGTTCACCGCCCCGGTCTACGCCCGGATCTCCGCCAAGTACGGCCCCAAGAGCACCCTCATCCTGGGCCTGCTGATCATCGCGGTCGGCTACGGTGCCGGCCTCGGCCTGATGAGCGCCGCCTGGCAGACCGTGGTCGTGTCGGTGGTTCTGGGCGCGGGTATCGGCCTCGCCTACTCCTCGCTCCCGGCGCTGATCGTCGGTGCCGTCGACCCGTCCGAGACGGGCGCGGCGACCGGGCTCAACACGCTCATGCGGTCCATCGGTACGTCCGTGTCGAGCGCCGTCATCGGCATGGTGCTGGCCAACACCGCGAACCATGTGGGCGGCGTCGCGATCCCCACCATGCACGGCTTCCGCGTCTCCTTCCTCATCGCCACGGGCGCGGTCGCCGTCGGCCTCCTCCTGGCCGTCTTCCTCCCGAGCCGCCGCCCGACGCAGGGGCTGACGCTCCGCGCGAGCAGCGAGGGTGGGACCGAGAGGACCAGGGGAATCGACAAGGCCGGTGAGACCGACGGCATCGACGCGGTCGAAGGTGGCCACGCGACCGACGCGGCCTCCAGGGAGGACAGGGCAGCCGTCGCCCGCTAGGACGAGCACATGTCGTGATCGCCCGAGAGGGCCACGTACCCCGCGCGCGCCAACGGGCAGCGCTCTTGACCGCCGGATCGACAAGGGCTTGGCCAGCCCATTGACCGAGCCGGGCTCCTCACCCACCCGCCGCCCCTACCCGTCCCTCCCCCACACTCGGCTTCGCCCCTTCGCCCCCCATCCGCGGGTTCGGTGGGGGCTGGTCGCACAGTTCCCCGCGCCCCTGAAGGAC
>NZ_JBHVDX010000035.1:0-57732 GCF_042802555.1 Streptomyces sp. NPDC057474
CGCCCAGTCCGCCACCAGTAACGGCGCTCCGGTCGTCCAGTGGAACGACGTGAACAACGACGACCAGCTCTGGAAGATCGTCCGCATCAACTGAGAGGTCGTCTCCTTCCTCAACAACGGGCTGCAAGTGAGCAGGGGCCTCCCGGCGGTCGGCATCGCGATGCGAACCGATCGCCGGGAGGCCCCGGGGGTGTGCTCGGCGGCAGGTCAGAACGTGAGGAGCACCTTGGTGGCGCGTCGCTCGTCCATGGCCTTGTAGCCCTCCGCGGCATGCTCCAGCGGCAGGGTGAGGTCGAAGACCCTGCCCGGGTCGATCTTGCGGTCCCAGCAGCCGGATCGTGGAGCAGCTCCACCCCCAGATCCACCGCATCCTCTACCGCAAGTTCTCCACCCTGCTCGGCGGCCGCAACACCATCGAGCACCACGACCAACTCATCGACGTCTGCGCCGACGGCGACACCCGCGCCGCCGCCGAACTCTCCGGACACCACTGGTCCGAACTCGGCGGACACATCAACCAGCTCTTCGACACCAACCAGTTCGCCGAGGCTGCCACCGGTTAGGACGCCGGTCTCCGCCACGGGACAAGCGGACGGATGTCTCCGGTTGGCAAGGGTGGGCGTAGGGCAGCAACGGAGAGCACACCACCCGCCAGGCGAGCGCTGCGCGCGGACGCCCTGCGGAACCGGCAGCAGCGCGTCTTCTCGGCGAGCGCCTCGGTACCCCCGGCGCGGCGAGCGTCCAGCAGTACACCGCCTCCATCAACCAGGCATGGGTGCAGCTCAATGGCTGACGCCCCCGGCCCCGGTGAAAGCCTCGACGGATACCGCACGGCCGTCTCCGGGGCAGTGGAGAGGCCCAGCCTCAGCTGTCCGCCGACGCGGGTTCGGAATCGGCCGGGGACGGTGTGGTCGGTTCCGGCGCGTCGGCAGAGGTGTAGTAGACGGATGAGCCTTGCCTGGCGCGCTGGGCGTTGCTCTTGGCTACCAGCCCTTCGAGGGTGGTGCGCACGACATTGGTCTGAATACGGCGGTCGGGGTGAGCCTGGCTGAGCGCGGTGGCGACCTCTGCCGCGGAGCGCGGTTCGCTCTGTTCGGTGAGGTGGCGGCGGATGAGCTCGACGAGGGTGGGCTGGGACTTCTTGGGGACCTCGGTCTTGGCGGTGGACTTCTTCGCCTGCTTGGCGCCCTGTGGGGGAGTGTCCTTCTTCGCGCGCGTCCGCTTGCCGGTTTCCGTGGCGGTCTTCTGTCGGGGAACGGAAGGTGCTGCGACGTCTTCGGGTGCGGAAACAGGTTCAGGTGTCACGCCGCCGAGTGCCTGCTGCATGTTCACCAGCACGGTGTGGTCATGCTGCAGACTCAGGAGTTGGTCCTGCAGGGCGTCGATCTCCCCACGAAGTCGATCCTGCTCCTTGGCGTTGCGCTCGAGGTCGGCAGCGACCTGGGCGGTGTACTGCGCCTTGAGATCAGTTGTCTCTGATGGCGTCTCGGTCATGGCGGTTCCCTTCCCGGCAAACGAATGCGCTGTGTGCGGATGTTACTCACCTTCGCGCCTTCATGGCTGGTGCGTCTGCCGCATACGACCGACATGTGTTTCCTGCGGAGAGGGGCGCCGCCGGTGGGACGAGGCGGGGGAACCGTCCCGCCGACGGTTGCTCATGCCGGGCCGGGCGCCTGAACGCGGGGACTGCGGAAGGCCGGGCCCGGTCTGGGACCTGACCCGCGAACGTGCCCAGGGCCACCCTCGACCTGGCCACCCCGAGGTCCGCCACCCCGGGGGTCGGCCTCGCAGTAGTCGGTCCCGATCGTCGGCGTAGGTGCGGTACCGGCCGCTGACGTGGTCGAAGGCGATGAGTCGGTGCATGCGCGCTCAGTGCGGGTCGGTTGCTGATGCGGAACGCGGTGAAGCCAAAGGCGCGATCGAGGAGTGGGCGTCACATCTGGGTGGCGACTTTCGCTCCCCTACCGGGGTATGACGGTGCTACGCGGGCCGCAATGGCGCGGGCCTTCGCGCGGGGCCGACGACCCGTCATGACGATGCGCCTGGGGCGTCCAGTCCCGACTCGTAGGCGAAGACGACCAGTTGGGCTCGGTCGCGGGCGTCCAGCTTGGCGAGCAGTCGGGTCATGTGGCTCTTCACGGTCTGCTCCGCCACCACGAGTGTCTCGGCGATCTCCGTGTTCGACAGCCCCCGCGCCCCCACGAGCAGCAAGACCTCGGACTCCCGTGGCGTCAGGCCGTTCAGCCTGAGCCGAGCGTCGCGTCGGTGCGCGGAAACGGTCACCGATGTCCTCCTGTCCCGGCGGGCGCCCTGGCGGAACCACACGACCAGGAGCAGCGGGTAGACCAGGTAGCCGAAGCGGGTGGCCGGCATGAGGCACCTGGCCAGGCCGAGTCCGAGCGCCAGCCGGTCCGCGGCCGCGACGGCGGTGCGCGGCGGACGCACGACCAGCGAGACCGCCACCGCGACGGCGGTCACCACGACCGCCGCGGCCGCGACGGCACGCCCACCGGGACATACGCGGCCAGCAGGTACCCGGGCAGCGGACTGGTCGCCGGTGACGTCACGCCACCCGCGCCGAGCGGAAAGAGCACCACGTGCTCGGTGAACGCCCGCGGATCCACCAGCGCCACGGGCACCGCCGCGAGCCCAGCCACACCGAGGGCGACCAGGCCCGCGCGAACGGCAGCCCTGCGGCCCGCCGTCACCGCGACGAGCGCCAGGCCCACGGGCAGCAGTGGCCAGGCGGTCCACTTCGGGCCGGGACCGATGCGTGGGGTGGCGGGGCAGCCCTTCTCAGCTCTTGCCGGCCTTCGTCGGCCTTCGTCGGCAAGGAGCAGCGGCCTCGGCTGGGGTGGACGCGGGGGGCAAGCGGAGCCTCGGCCATTACGCCACCGTCCGCTCCACACCGACCTGCCCTGCGGCCGTACGGCTTCCTGGGCCGTCTGGCTGCGCGGTTTGGTGATGAGTGCCAGGCTTGTCCTGTATCTCGGCTTATCGGCACTCATGGGCATGGCGATCGTGCCTGGGCAGCGGCGATGACCGCGACAGACCCACGGCCGTCACTGACCGGAAGGTGGCAGACAGTGAGCGCAAAGCCCTTCTCCGAGGAACATCCGAGCGTCACGCCGTACATCTGCGTCGACGGTGCGGCGGCCGGGATCGACTTCTACGTCTCTGTTCTGGGCGCTACCGAGCGCATGCGGATGGCGGGCCCCGACGGCAAGATCCATCACGCCGAGCTGCAGATCGGCAACTCGGTGGTCATGGTCGCGGACGAGTTCCCGGACTTGGGGTTCCGCGGGCCGAAGTCGCTGGGCGGCACACCGGTGAACCTGTACGTCTACGTCGAGGACGTGGACGCGGTCTTCGCCAAGGCCCTCGCCAGGGGTGCCACGGAGCTCAACGCGGTCAAGGACGAGTTCTACGGCGACCGGGTCGGGCATTTCGAGGACCCCTTCGGTCATCGGTGGCACGTCGCCACGCATGTGGAGGACATCTCGCCGGAGGAGTTGGAGAAGCGGGCCGGGGAGGCCATGTCCGGCGGAGCGTGAGCTGCCCGTCACATCCACGACCATGTCGTGGCCGAGGTGGACGAGTTGATGGCGCGGCGCCTGCGGGAGAGCGGCCCCGCTCTCGACGTGTTGCTGCGGTTGAGCGGCGACATCGTGGCCGTCGGTGATCGCTGCCGGTTCCTGATCGCGCCCAACAACAGGTGGTAGTACCTGCCCAACACGTCCGAGTTCAAGAGCTACGTCGCCGAGCGCCAGCAGACGGGCGAGCTGCGCGGCGATCTGTCGCCCGAGTGGCTGGCGGCGGCCTACGGCGGTCTCATCGTCGCCGCGCTCGACCAGCTGGACGAGCAGCGCCTCAGCAGCGGTGTTTTCCGTCGGTGACGACTCGCCCGCACCATCGCTGCGGCCCTCTCACCCGAAGCGCCCGGACCTGTGCGGGAGCGTGACGGCCGCCCCGGTCCAAAGACCGACCGGCGCGGCCGCCTGCGGACCGGCATGTAGCCAACTCCCTGAGCCGTGGGTGGCGATCACCAGGCGGGTGCCGGCGTCGATGACGACCTGCACGTTCGCCGAGACCGGTAGGTGCGGCCGGAGCGCGGCTGGGCGGCCGGTCACCCCTATGACCCGCTTGACCCGACCGGTATCCGCCGGCTGCCGCCGGTGGGCGAAACTCCGTTGCCGAGGAGACCCGCCACCCGCGATCCTGAGGTCATGAGGCACTTCGTATGCGGCTGAGGCTGCGCCAGTTCAGGCCCCGGACCGGGCCGCACGAACATCGTGTCGTCCAGCCCGGGCAGCCCCTTCGTCACACCTCACTGCGCGCCCCCGAGCCCATCGGCTTGCTGCTCGGGGACCACGACGGGCTGAGCCGGCTCGCGGCCCTGCTCTCCTTCGCCGCCTACTCCCGGCACACGATCGTCCACGTACCACTGCGCAACAGCCTTCCCCCCGACGAGGGCGTCGGTGAGCTGGTCGACCTCGTCCTGGTTCACCACACGCTCGGCCTGCGCCCCAGCAAGTGGCCCGAGCTGCGGCGCAAGCTGGTGAACGGAGCCCCGCTGACCGTCCGCACCGACGAGGCACGCACCGTCCGGGACGCCACCACCTGGCGAGAACGCTGGGAACGGGCCGGCTCCCGGGACGAGTTGCGGCACGCCACCCACGCCCGCACGTTCTTCCTGTTCGGCAGCCGGGACGTCTTCGCGGAGACCGCCACGTCCTTCGCCCACGCGGCGGGCTGGGGCCCGCACCAGAAGGGCGTCGTCGAGGGCCACTCGGCGCTGATGACGGCGCTCCCGACGCTGGTCCAGGAACCCGGCGGAGGGCACCCCATCGAGGTACTGATCTGCTTCAAACCGTATCCGCCCTACGCCCACTTCAGGCGGCCAGGGCGCTGAGCCGGCCGTCGAGCGCCGACAGTGAAGACCAGCGAGCCTCGGTACCGGTCACGTCCAGAGATCCGGCCCCAAGAGCGGAAGACGAACCGCGATGCATCGGCCGACTCCCAGCCGATCAACTCGTCCCCTGGCGCACCCCGCCGGCCTCCGTTGCCGGTACCGGACGCCGTAGCAGGTAGACGCCTGCGAACGACACCAGAAGAGCCATGCACGCGATGAACACCAGCCCGGCGCCCTCCAGGCCGATCGACCCCGCCAGTAGCCCCACGCCGATGACCGGTACCGAGATACCCGCGTAAGCCAGCACGAAGAGCGCCGAGATCACGGCCGCGCGCCGGTCCGCCTCGGACGCGGAGGCCACGGCGGACAGCGCTCCGCGAAACGCGAGCCCCTGCCCCGCCCCGCCGACGATCGCGCTCAGCACCACCAGAAACAGGAGATCCCACCGCAGCGCGCCCGCCAGCAGCGCCAGCCCGGCCAGGAGCCCGGCGCAGCCCAGCGGCAGTGACCGGCTCACGCCGACCCGGCCGACGGCCAGCTGCCCGACGGTCGAGGCGAAGAAGGCCGACGCGACGACCAGCCCGCTCACCGCGTGGTTGTGCACGTTGAGGGACTGGGCGAGGAAGGACGGGCTGACCGACGTGAACACCCCGAACAGGGCGAACCCCACGAAGGAGGCAGCCGCCGCCGGTCCGAAGACCACCCGCACCGGCGGGGGCAGGCTGGGCCGTTGCGGCCGTACCGTGCTCAGCGGTCGGCGCTCCCGCACGGTCTCCGGAAGCCGCAGCACCACGGTGGCCGAGCAGGCCACCAGGGCGAGATGAACGGCGAACGGCAGGTACAGCGGCCAGTCGGCGTACTGCGCGAGCACCCCGGCGAGCAGCGGCCCGCAGCCGAGCCCGCCCATGTTCGCGGCGGTCGCCACGAACATGGCCCGAGAGACGCCGCCGGGCGGTGCCAACTCCATCACGTACGCCGTGGCAGCCCCGGTGAACAGGCCGGCGGACAGACCCGACAACAGTCGCCCCGCATACAGCCAGCCCAGCGCGGTGGCGCACAGGAAGCAGACGGCACTCGCGGCCGCGAATCCCAGGCCCCACAACAGCACCGGACGCCTGCCCACGGCGTCCGAGGCGTTGCCCGCCAGCAGCAGCACCCCGATGACGCCGACGGCGTAGACGGCGTAGACGACGGTGACGGTGAGTTCGGAGAAGTCGAACTTCTCCTGGTAGAGGCCGTAGAGGGGAGTCGGCAGTGTCGTGCCGGCCATGCAGACGGCGAACACCGCCCCGCTGAGCAGGCACCGGCGCCAGCGTCGAAGATCACCGCCCATACCGCAGACGGTAACCCCGCCCGCCGCCGCACGCGCCCTGACTCCGCCCGCACGGTGGGTTCGGCGGTGGTCGGGCGACGAACCCGCCGGAGGCGATCTCGGCCAGGCCGTTCAGCCAGGGCCGGGTGGGCGTCGGCGTTCCCCGACTCAGTGGAACCGCCGCTGCCACCGGCCGCCGAAGAGGTCGAGCTCCGAGTACTCGGCCTCGCCCCGGGTCTCGGTCACATTTATGCGGCCCTCGCCCTCGTCGATCGACCGCGGGGTGATGTCGTCGCGCAGCGTCTTCGGGCCCTCGGGCGTCCATTCGATGACGCCCCCTTTTGTGGCGGCGAAGAACAACCGGCCGTCGACGTGAGCCATGTCGATGACGGGCGCGTCGTGGCGCCCCAGCACCGAGAAGCCCTGCGTCGCGGACCTGCGCGGCACGCGGCCGCATCGGGACCTGCCGGAGATGTAGACGTCCCCGGTCTCGTCGAAGACGATGCCCGACAGCAGGTCGTCCACCTCAAGGCCGTCGGGATCGGCGATCCGCGTCCACTTTCGCCGTCGAAGTGCAGCAGCGTGCTCCCGCGCCCGCCACGGCGGTTCTGCAAGGGCCTGCTGGTAGGGATCCGGGCGATTGCTCGGTGGTGTTGAGGGGCGGGGGCCGTCAGCGCCGGGGTGGCGGCGCAGATCATCCGGAATTTCGAGCTGAGAGGGTCCGCCGCCCGGCTTCCGTGATACACCGGAAGGATCACCGCGACGCGAGCAGAGAGGACACCGCCCGTGGGCCGGCCGACGACGTCAACTCCTCTGCCGAGGGACACGAAGGTACTGTCCATCGGGCTGCATCCGAGTGTGCTCGACTACAGCCGCATGCCCGACGGTCTCGACGAGGCGGTGCTCACCACCCGGATCGAGGCCGGGAACGCGGCACTGCGTGAGGCGGGCTTCGATACTGTCCCGTGCCTGATCGACACCTCTCCGGACCGCGCCGAGGCGACCGTCCGGGAGCATCTTCAGGAGCATACGTTCGGCTTGGCGATGATCGGCGGTGGCGTACGTATGCTGCCGGAGAACACCCTGCTGTTCGAGCGGCTGGTCAACGTCCTCAGTGAGGCGGCGCCCGGGATCCGGTTGTGCTTCAACACGGCGCCGGAGAACACGGCCGAGGCGCTGGGGCGGTGGATCCAGTCGTAGGCGTGGCTGAGAAGCCGTCCGCACGCCGACCGGCGAGCGGCCTGAAACGAACGCTTAGCTCTCCCGCCGCCGACCGAAGTCATGCCCACCCACCCCGAACCGACGATGCTGTGCAATTCGGTTGGCACTTGAGCACCTGAGTCGACACCTCGAGCGCGACGCCCACGATGTGCGAGGTGAAGCCGGGGTTCACGAACAGGCCCTTGTGGCCGCTCTCGGGGTGCACCCGCACCACCGGGTGCTCCACCGGCGTCAGTTCGGTGAACACCTTGCCCTCCCACAGGTTTCCGCGGCCCTGCCGGTGCCGGGACAGGTAGTGGCCGAACTTGCGCGTGCCGTCGTGGACTGCGGCGAGCGTGTCGACGTACGCCCCGAAGGCCAGGCGACAGCGACTCGTAGGCAGCACCACAGCACGTAGGACGGGCGGCCACGGCCGGCAGGGTGACCTTCGGCTTCCTCGTTGATGCCCAGCCAGGTGATGAGCAGTGAGAGGTACGCCAGTGGTGGCAGCGTCCGCAGGAAGGCGATCCAGGGCTCGAACCGTGAGCGCATCCAACCGACTGTGCCCATGAGCAGCCACCGTCGTGCGTCGTGGACACGTCCCGCTCACCGCCGGGCAGTTGCCACAGGAGATGGAACAACAGGAGCGAGGAAGGGCGGACTCTGGGCGTCCTCCATGGGGCCGGGGCATGAGCAGCTGCCGTCGACAGACATGGCGGCCGTCCCCGAGCGAGAGCGATGCTCCGGTCGAGCCGATGTTCCGGAGCGCCCACGACTGCTTGTACATGACCGTTTCGGCGCGGACCACTGCAACTCCCGTGCCGGTGGCGGAAGATAGGGGCGGCGCTGCTCCTGGATCCACCGGCTGCCGCCGTCAACAGATGGGCGAGCGTGGTTCTTCCGTGGCGGTCAGACCGCCGATCACGACGAGTACGGGGTCATCCGTCGCGCGACGACCGGGAGCCGGAACGGCCGGGACAAGCTGTCGAGGGTGCCCTTCCGGCCCACACGCGAAACGGCAGTCCCGAACCCGACCGAGTACCCCGTGCCCGTCCGTGTATTCCACTCGGGACGGTGTCCTTTCGGGAGGCCGAGATCTTCGCACCAGGCTTTGGTTGTCGGGCGACAACTGAGTTAACCTTCACCGGATTTTCTCAACCGACCGATCAATGAACTGCGGAAATACGGACGGTCAGCGGGCCTTTCACAGGTCCGGCGCGGGTTCCGAGTCCTCGGCGCGAGGGCTCTTGGGGAGCGGAACGAGGGTGCGCATGAGCAGCAAGACGATCGAGGCCGTCGACCGGGCCCCGGGCGAGCAGGAGCTACGGCAGCTCCTGGCCGGACTGACCGCCGTACGGGACGGCGACTTCGGCACCAGGCTGCCGTCCGACGGCGAGGGGCTGCTCGGTGACATCGCCACGGTCTTCAACGGCATGGTGGACCAACTGTCCGTGTTCACCTCGGAAGTGACGCGGGTGGCACGCGAGGTGGGCACCGAAGGCACGCTCGGCGGTCAGGCCGAGGTGCCGGGCGTCTCGGGCACCTGGGCCGACCTGACCGACTCGGTCAACGCCATGGCGGGCAATCTGACCACACAGGTGCGCGACATCGCGCAGGTGGCGACCGCGGTCGCCAAGGGCGACCTTTCGCAGAAGATCGACGTCCCCGCGCGTGGCGAGATCCTGCAGCTGAAGGAGACCGTCAACACGATGGTCGACCAGCTGTCGTCGTTCGCCGCCGAGGTCACCCGCGTCGCGCGCGAGGTCGGCAGCGAGGGTCGGCTCGGTGGACAGGCCCAGGTGCCCGGCGTCGGCGGTGTCTGGCGCGACCTGACCGATTCGGTCAACTTCATGGCCGGCAACCTCACCTCCCAGGTCCGCAACATCGCCCAGGTGACCACTGCGGTGGCCCAGGGCGACCTCTCCCAGAAGATCACCGTTGACGCCCGTGGCGAGATCCTGGAGCTGAAGAACACCATCAACACGATGGTCGGCCAGCTTTCGGCGTTCGCCGACGAGGTCACCCGGGTCGCCCGCGAGGTCGGCACCGAGGGACGTCTCGGCGGCCAGGCGGACGTCAAGGGGGTGAAGGGCACATGGCGCGACCTCACGGACTCCGTGAACTTCATGGCGGGCAACCTCACCGCGCAGGTCCGCAATGTCGCACAGGTGGCCACGGCGGTCGCGCAGGGCGACCTCTCCCAGAAGATCACCGTGGACGCTCGCGGTGAGATCCTGGAGCTGAAGAACACCATCAACACGATGGTCGACCAGCTCTCCGGCTTCGCCGACGAAGTCACCCGCGTCGCCCGCGAAGTCGGCACGGAGGGCAATCTGGGCGGACAGGCGATCGTCCGGGGCGCGTCGGGGACCTGGAAGGACCTGACGGACAACGTCAACGTGATGGCGTCGAACCTGACCGGCCAGGTCCGCTCGATCGCCCAGGTCGCCACGGCCGTCGCGCGCGGCGACCTGTCCCAGAAGATCACGGTCGAGGCCAAGGGCGAGGTCGCGGCCCTGGCGGACGTCATCAACACGATGGTCGACACGCTCTCCGCGTTCGCCGACGAGGTCACCCGCGTCGCCCGCGAGGTCGGCACCGAGGGACGGCTCGGGGGCCAGGCGCACGTGCCGAACGTCGCGGGCACATGGAAGGACCTGACCGACAACGTCAACTCGATGGCCAACAACCTCACCGGCCAGGTCCGCAACATCGCCCTGGTGACGACGGCGGTGGCGGGCGGCGACCTGTCGAAGAAGATCGACGTCGACGCCCGCGGCGAGATCCTGGAGCTGAAGACCACCATCAACACGATGGTCGACCAGCTGTCGTCGTTCGCCGCCGAGGTCACCCGTGTCGCCCGCGAGGTCGGCAGTGAGGGACGGCTCGGCGGACAGGCGGAGGTGGAG
This sequence comes from Streptomyces sp. NPDC057474, assembly GCF_042802555.1. NCBI lineage: Bacteria > Bacillati > Actinomycetota > Actinomycetes > Kitasatosporales > Streptomycetaceae > Streptomyces > Streptomyces sp. NPDC057474. The sequence continues at coordinate 10,334 of NZ_JBHVDX010000035.1, forward strand.
GGTGTCGAGGGCACCTGGAAGCGGCTGACGGAGAACGTCAACGAACTGGCCGGGAACCTCACCCGTCAGGTCCGCGCGATCGCCGAGGTGGCCAGCGCCGTCGCCGAGGGCGACCTGACCCGCTCGATCACCGTGGAGGCGTCGGGCGAGGTCGCCGAACTGAAGGACAACATCAACTCCATGGTGGGGTCCCTGCGTGAGACCACGCGGGCCAACCAGGAGCAGGACTGGCTGAAGACCAACCTCGCCCGGATCTCCGGTCTGATGCAGGGCCACCGCGACCTGCCCGTCGTCGCCGAGCTCATCATGGACGAGCTCTCGCCGCTGGTCTCGGCACAGTACGGCGCCTTCTACCTCGCCGAGGACACCGAGCGTGGTCCCGAGCTGCGGCTTGTGGGCTCGTACGGCTATCCCGACGACACCGACCGGCCCGACCGCATCCCCGTCGGGCGCTCGCTGGTCGGGCAGGCCGCGCGCAACCGCCGTCCCATCAGTGTCGAGGAGCTGCCGCCGGGCTACGTGACCATCTCCTCCGGTCTCGGGCAGGCCGTGCCCAGCGCTCTGGTGGTGCTGCCCATCGTCGTCGAGGACCAGGTCCTCGGTGTCATCGAGCTGGGCTCCGTCACCCGCTTCACCCAGATCCACCAGGACTTCCTCGCCCAGCTGATGCCGACCATCGGCGTCAACCTCAACACCATCGTGGCCAACGCGCGCACCGACGAACTGCTGGGGGAGTCCCAGCGGCTGACCGCCGAACTCCAGGCACGGTCGGAGGAGTTGCAGGTGCAGCAGGACGAACTGCAGCGCTCCAACGCCGAACTTGAGGAGAAGGCCTCCCTGCTGGCCTCGCAGAACAGCGACATCGAGGCGAAGAACCTGGAGATCGAACAGGCACGGCAGGAGCTGGAGACCCGCGCACAGCAGCTGGCCCTGGCGTCCAAGTACAAGTCGGAGTTCCTGGCGAACATGAGCCACGAACTGCGCACCCCGCTCAACAGCCTGCTGATCCTGGCCCAGTTGCTGGCGCAGAACCCCTCGCGCAACCTCACGCCCAAGCAGGTCGAGTACGCGGGCATCATCCACTCGGCGGGCTCGGACCTGCTGCAGCTGATCAACGACATCCTCGACCTGTCCAAGGTCGAGGCCGGCAAGATGGACGTCACTCCCGAGCGGGTTCCCCTGCGCAAGCTGCTTGAGTACGTCGAGGCGACGTTCCGGCCGATGACGACGCAGAAGAGTCTGGACTTCACGGTGGCCACCGCGCCGGGCACGCCCGCCGACCTGCTCACCGACGACTCCCGGCTACGCCAGATCCTGCGCAACCTGCTGTCGAACGCGGTGAAGTTCACCGAACAGGGCAGCGTCGAACTTCGCATCGAACCCGCCGCGGACAGGGAGGTGCCCACGGGCGTCCTCCGCGGCGGCCCCGTCGCGGCCTTCCGTGTGAAGGACACCGGTATCGGCATCCCCCAGCAGCAGCTGGAGACGATCTTCGGGGCCTTCCAGCAGGCGGACGGCACCACCAGCCGCAAGTACGGCGGCACCGGCCTCGGCCTGTCGATCACCCGGGAGATCGCCCATCTGCTCGGCGGCGCCGTCACGGTCGACAGCACACCCGGTCAGGGCAGTACCTTCACCCTCTACCTCCCCGTGGCGCGCGCCGACTTCGAGGATCTGCTGGGCGGCGGCCTACCGACGGAGCATCCGCACACCACCGACCGTGAGCTCCCGGCGACCTCCCGGCCGGACGCCGCCGCCCCCGCGGTGCCCGAGCAGCGCCGACGCCGCCTGCTCGTCGTCGAAGACCGCCCACGCGGACTGCTGACCCTCGTCGCCGAACGCGCGGTCGCCGACCTGGCGCCCGACGACGACTCGCCCGGGGCGATCGACATCATCACGGCGGTCGGTGCGCAGGAAGCGGCGAGCACACTGGCCGCCGAACCCTGCCACTGCGTCGTCCTCGAACTCGGCATGCCCGACGACGAGGGCGCGCGTCTGCTGGAGGCCATGGAGGGTGACTCGGCGCTGGCCAGTGTGCCCGTACTGGTGCACACCGGTCATCGCGTGGACCTGGCGCACGAGCAGACGTTGCGCTCCCGTGCGGACGGCCGCCCGCTGGACTTTCTGTCCAGCCTGGACGAACTGCGCGAACGGATCACCCTGCACCTGTCCGCCGAGGAACCGGGGGACGTGCTGTCACTGGTACGCGTCGAGGAGTCCCAGCGCCCGGCGGCGCAGGTCGTCGACGGTGCCTTCCTCGGCCGTACGGTGCTCGTGGTCGACGACGACGCGCGCAACCTCTTCGCGCTGAGCGGGATGCTGGAACTTCACGGCTTCCACGTCCTGCACGCCGACAACGGCCGCAAGGGCATCGAGATGCTGCTCGCTCATCCGGACGTCTCGCTGGTCCTGATGGACGTGATGATGCCGGAGATGGACGGCTACACCGCCACCGCCGAGATCCGCGCGATGCCCCAGTACGCCGATCTGCCCATCATCGCCGTCACCGCGAAGGCCATGCCCGGCGACCAGGAGAAGAGCCTCGCCTCGGGCGCGAACGACTACGTCACCAAGCCCGTCGACACCAATGACCTCATCGGCCGCGTCCGACGCTGGCTGTCCGTGTGAACGTGAGTCACTCCGCCGCGCGTATCAGCCGACCGCGTGGCGTCCCTGGACGCCCGAGCCGAGGAACAGGTCAACCGTGAGCGATCCCCACCAGCCGGCCGAGCCGCACGCCGGGGCTTCGACGGGCGAGTCGCCCGCCGAGGACCCGACGGCGGACATCGACCTGCTTTCCGATGACCCGTCCGACACGATGCCCGTCGTCCGCGGCGACGATCCGGCCGCGACCGACACGAAGGAAGACGATCCGGCCGCGACCGGCACGAAGGAAGACGATCCGGCCGCGACCGGCACGAGAGAAGGAGACGGCAGGGGGCAGCCTTCCCCCGTCGGCAGACTGGCGGCGACCGTGGAGCGTTTGCGCCGCGAGGTGCAGGCGGCCCAGGCGGAAGCGGACGGACGTGCCGTGATCGAGCTGGCCAAGGGCATCCTTGTCGAGCGGCTCGGGTGCGGGCCGTCGCAGGCGGCACGGCAGCTCGCCCAGCTGACCGGGCAAGCGGGTGTGACACCCCTCGAATTCGCTGTCGAGGTCATCAACCAGGCCGCGCGCGACAGGCTCTCCGAAGTGACGACCGCCTTCCTCGAGACCACGGCGGGCCGCGGCGACGCCACCGACCCGCCGGGGAACGGTTCCTTCGCCGTACGGCTGCGGACCGCCGAGAGCGCCGCGCTGGCCGCCCACGACGCCCAGGCCGTGGCCGACTCCCTGCTGGAACACGCTCTGACGCCGCTCGGCGCGGAAGCCGTGGCCATCTGGGCGCTGGGCGCCGACGGCTCCCTCACCCTGGCGGGCAGCGCCGGATTCTCGGCCGCGGAGGCAGCACGCTGGCGATACGTGCCGCCGGGCGTGGTGACGGTGGCACGTCGCGGGCTCGGCGAGCGAACGGGCCAGTGGATCGGCTGCCTGTCGGAGACCGGACTGCCCTCCATCGGCCGGCACCACCACCCCGACGGCGGCCGGGTCGCCGTACCCGCGGGCACCGGCGGCCGGATCCACGGAGTGCTGGAAATCGTGTGGCCCACGCCGCTGGAAGCCCAGCCCCCGCAGATCGTCCGTCAGGTCGAGGCCCTGGCAGACCTGTGCGCGCACACGCTGGAGACCTCCACCCCGCACCACCCCGACGGCGCTTCGCGGCCCGGGATCCTGCCGGTCGTCGCCGAACTGATGGACCTGGCCGACGGTCTGCACGACCCCGCGCTGGTGCTCGTCCCGCATCTGGATGCCACCGGGGAGCTCGTCGACTTCCGCATCCACCACGTCAACAGCCGCTTCCTCGACCCGGCCGGCCGGCCGCGAGGCGTCGTCAACGGAGCCCTGCTGCTGGAGGCGTATCCGATGGCCGCCGGCGAGGGCGAACTGTTCGAGCAGATCGAACGTGTCTACGCCACGGGCGAGCCGTTCCGCGCCCGCCGCGTGCGGCTCACGGCCTTGGTGGACGACGTCCCGCTGGCGGGGGTCGCCGACATCAACATCAGCCGGCACGGAGGCAGCGTCCTGCTCATCTGGCGTATAGAGGACGAGACGGCACGGCTGGCGAGCCTGCTGCAGCACGCCCAGCGCCTCGGCCGCATCGGCGGTTTCGAGGAGAACCTCCTCACCGGCGAGATCACCTGGAACGGCCAGCTCTACAGCCTCTACGGCAAGCCCTCCGCCAGCGGCCCGGTCCCGCTGGAGGACCTGCCCGCCCACGCCCACCCCGACGACGCCGTCGCCATCGGCAGGTTCCTGCGCACCCTGCTGCACCACCGGCGCCCCGCGTCCGCGGCCTTCCGGCTCCAGCGGCCCGACGGCGTGACCCGGCACATCCGCGTGGTGGCCGAGCCGGTCCTCGACTCCGACGGCCGGCTGTTCGTCGTCCGGGGCGCCTACCAGGACATCTCCGCCCACCACTGGACGGAGGTCGCCCTCGCCGCCACCCGCGACCAGCTCGCCCACTCCGAGCAGCAGGCGAGCGAACGCAACCGGCTCACCCTGCAGCTCCAGCACGCGATCATGCCCCCGGCGCAGGCCCCGCTGGAGGCCCCCGGGCTGCGGGTGGCCGTTCGCTACCGGCCCGCGGAGACCCAGCACCTGGTGGGCGGCGACTGGTACGACGCGGTGGTGCTGCCGTCCGGGCTGGTGCTGCTGTGCGTGGGAGACGTCGCCGGACACGGCATCGAGGCGGCCACCAGCATGGTCGTCCTGCGCAACGCCCTGCGCGGTCTCGCCGTGACAGGCGCGGGACCGGGCCAGCTGCTGTCCTGGCTCAACATGGTGGCCCACCATCTGACCGGAGCCGTCACCGCCACAGCGGTCTGCGGCCTGTACGACCCCGACCGCCACACCCTGCGCTGGGCCAGGGCCGGCCATCTGCCGCCCGTCCTGGTGCGCGGCAGCGAAGCGGCGCCGCTGCCCTTGGTCAAGGGCCTGCTGCTCGGTGCCGTGCCCGAGGCGACGTACGAGGAACACGAGGTCCAACTGGCTGTCGATGACACCCTGCTGATGTACACGGACGGCCTGATCGAACGGCGTGACCGATCCGTCGAGGAGTCGCTGGCCCAGCTGCTGACGGCCGCGCGCACGGTCCCGCCCACGCTCGACCAGCAGTTGGACCGCCTGCTCACCCACAGCAAGTCCGATACGGACGACGACACGTGCCTCGTGGGCATCCGGGTGGCCTAGGTGTGTGCGGTTGGGGGCGCGGCTGGCGGGTGGTTGGCCTTTCAGCGCGGTGTGTCCGCGGCGGTGATCGTAGGTGTACAGCCAGTCGAGGGACGTGTCTCGTCGTTCGGTCTCCGTGCGGTAGGGGCGGGTTCGCTTGTGGGTGATCCCGGCCGCGGCAGATCCGTGTCAGGCGTGGAGGTGTTCGGCGTAGGCCTCGGTCGGGGGATACGGGCTGGGACGCGTCATGCCCACCGACCAGAATTCCGTGGTGCCGGGAACGGATGTCACGTCATTGAGGTACGGGGCCGGGGCCGTGCCGGCCGGGCCCCGGACGACGGCCCAGGTGTCGCCGTTCCGCTGTAGGTACGTACTGCGGCTCTGGTCCTGGAAGTTCCAGCCCGATATCCATGCGGCGCGGCCCTGCGCGTCGCCCGCGATTCCGGTCAACGACCCGAGGGTGAAGCCCGCTTCCATCCGGGTCCAGGCCGTGCCGTCCCAGTGGCTCAGGGCGGGGTTGCCGGGGCGGCCGATCGGCCCGCCGACGCCGGCCTCGGTGCCTACCGCCCATACGTCGTCCGGACCGGCGGAGTGGAGATCGGCGATGCCCAGACGCAGGCCCGTGACCGGGGGGAGGACCGTCCACGCTCCGTCCCAGCGGGCCACGAGTCCGGACCAGCCTCCGCCGTTCGACTGGTCTCCGCTCACCCAGACCTCGCCCGGCGGGCGCACCACGACCCGGTAGAGGTTCACGCTCGCGACGGGCAGCGGGTCCAGCCATCGCCATCGTCGCCCGTTGCCGTGCAGCAGACGGGCGGCGCCGCCTCGGCTGCCGCAGATCCACACCTGCCGGTCGGGGCCGACCGCCACCGAGCTGAGCCGAACGTCCGGCTCGCCCCTGCCCGGGAAGTCGGCTTCGCACCAGGTGGTTCCGTCCCAGCGCAGCAGGGGGCTGCCGTCTCCGGTGGGCTGGCCCACACTCCATGCCGTGGTCGCGCGCACACCGGCGACGTCGATCAACCGGGTGTGGCCGAGATGCGACAGGTCGGTCTTCGTCCAGACGCTGCCGTTCCACAGCATGGCCAGCCCCCGTTGCTGGGACTGCGGGCCAAGGTTCTCCTCGCCCACGGCCCAGGCCAGTCGGGGCCCGGCGACGGCGATGCGGCGCAGTTGCGCGGCGGGAGTGCTGCCGGGTGCCGGTACGGCCTGCCAGCCTTGCGTACGGGGCGCAGGCGTGTCGGCCCGGGACGGTACCGGGCCGAGCGCGATCCCCGAGAGTGTGCCGATCGTTCCTGCCACAAATCGCCTTCGTCTCACTGCTGGATCCCTCCGGGCGGATCGGGCGGATAGGAGGGTCCACCGTGGATCAGCACACCTCGAAGTTCTAGCTATGCACGTGACAAAGTAGCGGCCAGGGTGCCTGAGGCCGCGAGATGCGCCGTCCTTCGAAATGCGCCGACGATGTCTGCGGCGCCGGCCCGGCAGGCGGCCGAGAACGCCGACGGGCAGCGTACGCCGACGCCGTGTCGGAGTGCGCCGCCCTGGAGGGGACGTGCGGGCCGCGGCCCGCAAGCCGCTGACCGGTCCTTCTCGCGCTACTTCGGGTCGCGGTCGAACAGCGACTTGGACCAGAAGTAGCCGAGGACCGCGAGGCCGAGGCACCAGGCGATGGCGAGCCATCCGTTGTGGCCGATCTCGGTGCCGAGAAGGAGTCCGCGCAGCGTCTCGATGGCGGGGGTGAAGGGCTGGTATTCGGCGATGGGCTGGAACCAGCCGGGCATCGCGTCGACCGGCACGAAGGCGCTGGAGATGAGGGGGAGGAAGATCAGTGGCATGGCGTTGTTGCTGGCGGCTTCGGGGGTCGGGCTGGACAGGCCCATGCCGACCGCGATCCAGGTGAGGGCCAGGGCGAACAGGGTGAGCAGCCCGAACGCCGCGAGCCATTCCAGAGTGGTGGCGTCGGTGGAGCGGAAGCCGATGGCCACGCCGACGGCGCCCGCGAGGACCACGCTGGCGATGGACTGCAGCACGCTGCCGATGACGTGGCCGGTGAGCACGGAGCCACGGTGGATGGCCATGGTGCGGAACCGGGCGATGATGCCCTCGGTCATGTCGACGGAGACGGACACGGCGGTGCCGATGGTGGTGCTGCCGATGGTCATCAGCAGCAGGCCCGGCACGAGGTAGGCGATGTACTCGGACCGGTCCGCCCCGCTGCCCCCGATGCCGGCGCTCATCACATCGCCGAAGACGTAGACGAAGAGCAGCAGCAGCACGATCGGGGTGAGCAGCAGATTCAGTGTCATGGACGGATAGCGCCGCGCGTGCAGCAGATTCCGTCGCAGCATCGTGGACGAGTCGCGCACGGCGAGGGAGAGGGAGCTCATCGGGCATCCTCCTTGGACTGGTGGGGCACGGTGGTGCCGCTGGTGAGGGCGAAGAACACGTCGTCGAGGTCGGGGGTGTGCACGGTCAGCTCGTCGGCCTCGATGCCGGCGGCGTCCAGCCAGTCGAGGATGGAGCGCAGTTCGCGCTGGCTGCCGTCGCTGGGGATCTGCAGCGCCAGCGCCTCGTCGTCCCGGGTGGCTTCGCGCAGGGCGGAGGCGGCGGAGCGGTAGGCGGCCGGGTCGGTGAAGCGGAGGCGGACGTGCCCGCCGGGTATCTGTCGCTTCAGTTCGTCGGCGGTGCCCTCGGCGGCGATCCTGCCGTCGTTCAGCACCGCGATGCGGTCGGCGAGTTGGTCGGCTTCTTCCAGGTACTGGGTGGTGAGGAAGACGGTGACGCCGCCGGTGACGAGTTCGCGGATGATCTGCCACATGTTGTGGCGGGAGCGGGGGTCGAGGCCGGTGGTGGGTTCGTCGAGGAAGATGATCCGCGGGTTGCCGACCAGGGTCATGGCGATGTCGAGGCGGCGTTTCATGCCGCCGGAGTAGGTGGAGGCGGGCTTCTTCGCGGCCTCGACCAGGTCGAAGCGCTCCAGGAGTTCGGCGGCGACCCGTCGTCCCTCGTGCTTGGGCAGGTGGTGCAGGTCGGCCATGAGGAGCATGTTCTCCTCGCCGGTGATCAGGCCGTCGACGGCGGAGAACTGCCCGGTGACACCGATCGCGGCACGCACCCCGTCCGGTGACGTGGCGACGTCGTGGCCCGCGACCTGGGCCTGCCCGCCGTCGGCGGCGATGAGCGTGGAAAGGATCTTCACGACGGTGGTCTTGCCGGCGCCGTTCGGCCCGAGCAGCGCGAACACGGACCTGGCCGGGATGCGCAGATCGATGCCGTCGAGAACGGTCTTGTCGCCGTACGACTTGCGCAGACCGACGGTGGAGACGGCGGTGGGCGACTGCGGACTGTCACCCTGCTTGGATGTGGACATGACAGATGAAGGCACGGAGCCCTCCCCTTCGAAGGCTGAAGTGGCTGGGGGAGTGAGTGAGTTGCGGCCGGTTCTTCTGAGGTCAGACCTTGGCGCGGCGGACGTCGATGTTGCCGTACCGGGTGCGGGCGCGGACCTCGACGGTGTCCTCGGCCTTCTCCGGGGCCTCGGACGCGGTGAGTGAGTTGCGGACCTGCCCGGAGCCCGCGCTGACGTCGAGCCAGGCGGCCGTGCCCTCGCGGACGCCGACCTCGATGGCGCCGTACGAGGTCTCCAACTGGACGATGCCGCAGGCCACTTCGCCCACGCGCAGGGTGCCATGCGCGGTGGCGGCGGTGACCGAGTCCTCGGCGCGCCGGATGTCGATGTCGCCGATGGAGCCGCGCACCCGCAACTCGCCGGTCGCGGCGCCGACCGTCGTGGTGCCGTGCGAGTTCTTCAGGACGGCGGGGCCGTCGAGGAGGCCGACGCGCAGACTGCCGGAGCTGGTGGTGATCTCGGCCAGGCCCTCGACCCGGTCCACGGTGATCGAGCCGTGCGACGCGGTCAGCTGCAGCGGGCCGGTGGTGTCGAGGCGGACGTCGCCGGACGAGGTCTTCACGCGGACCTCGCCGAGCCGGCCCTCACCGAGCACCTGGGCCCAGGCGCCGGTCATGTCGATGCGCGAGCCCGTGGGCAGTTCGACCGTCACGTCGACGGTGCCGGTGCGGCCGAGCAGATTGGATTTGGGCGTCCTGACGGTCAGTGTGCCGCTCACGTATGTGACCTGGGTCTGGTCGGCCGTCCGTACGTCCAGGTCCTTCTTCGGGTCGCGGGGCCGCACCTCGACGACGGTGTCGATGCGGTCCCCCGCGGTGAACTGGATGGAACCGGCCTCCACGTGCGCCGTGGCCGAGATCGGTTCGGGAGTGTCGAAAGAAGGCATGGCTGTCCCGTCCTCATGAGTCTTGGGTCGTCCCCGCTGGTGGGACGTGGTGTGGGTGAAGTGGTGCGGGCGGGGCGCGGCTAGCGCACCCAGCCCCTGAAGCTCTGTCCGATGGTCTGGGCCTTCTCCGTCGTACGCGGCCGGGCGCCGCCGTCGACCGCGGCCGACACGGTGCGCACCAGCCATGCGTTGACCGACAGACCCTCGCGGTTCGCGGCCTCCTCGGCGCGGGCCTTGAGCTGGGTCGGCAGGCGCAGGTTGACGCGGGCGGTGCCGCCCTCGTCGCCGTCGGCCGGAGCTGGGGTCGTGAGTGGTTCGGCGGGCTCGGCCGGCTCCGCGGGGGCGCCGCCGTGAGCGAGCGGCAGTGTCACCACGAAGTCGGGGTCCAGCCCGCGCAGCCGTACGTCGACCGAGCCGGGGGCGAGTTCGCGGGTGATCTCGTCCATCGCGGCGGAGAGCACGCTGAGCATGGTCAGCCGGGTCGCCGACTCCAGGGGAGCGGTGAGCCTCTCTGCCAGCTCGCGGGCTTCGTCACCGCCGGCTTCGGCGGCCACCGCGAGTTCGCGGCGGAGGGTGTCGACATACGGGGTGAGGTCCATGACGCCATCATGGCGCCACAATGGCTCCATGTGCAAGTCGCGCGGTGACATTTCTGGGTCGGCAATCGAAGGCATTGCTCTGACCTGCGCCAATATCCTGGCGCCCGTCAGGGTAATTGTGGCGCCATGTGCGCCCATGGGCTTCAGAGGGGTGCTGAATGGCGCCGGATGGCGCCGGGTGGCACCGAATGGCGCAGGGTGATGCCAGATAAGTGCCAAGCGGTGCCACTCGACGCCATGATCGGCGTCCTCGCCTTCGGGTCGGGCCGCCTCAGGTATCCGCACCGCACCGACACGCTGACCATGGTCGGAGAACCCCGCGCCGGTCCCCTCCGTAGTGCCTGATGAGCGGGGAGCGGGCGGCTGTTCCGGCCGTCTTCGCCCCGGCGGCCGCGCAGACCGCGAGCACGAACGGCCAGAAGCTGTCCGCCAGTACGAAACCGGCCGTGGCCAGTGCCTGGACCGCGAGGGTGAGCGTGTAGACGCCGCGCGCTCCATATGTGTCCGCCAGATGACCGACCGTGACACCCAGAGCCAGCGCGACAAGACCGGCTAAGCCGAGGCCGAGTCCCACCCTGTCCGCCGGAAGGTGAACCGCCTGGGTGAAATACAGCACGCCGGCAGTCAGATAGAGGCCGCTGCCAACGGTGTAGACGAAGTTCGAGGACGCGCTGCGGCCGGGTGTCCGGGATCAGGCGGGGCATGGCAGGACTCCACGTGACAGGTGGGAAGCAAGGGCCCGGCAAGCTTTGTTGTGCACTACCTGCCATCGCATGAGTGCCGCCCTGGCCGGACGGCTCCCACCCGCAGACCTCCTGCGCGGCCTGGGTGGCACCCGGACCAGACATTCATGGGCGCTCGACGGGTAACGTTCCCCGTTCTGGCGGGCCCTCGGGGTGAAGGATCAGTCCACCGCCAACGGCACCAGGGTTCTCCAGTGGGCCGAACGGCGACAAACGCAACCTAGAGGCCGATGCGGCAACAGCCCTACCGCCTCAGGGATTGCCAGGCCCACCATCTGTGGCGGCGACCACGCCGAAGCCGGTACCCGGGCACGTCGCCACCACGCTCGATTCGACGACAATGTCTCCGACGCCGGGCAATGTCTCCGACGTCGGCGATGCCGCCGATTCCGGCGTACCGATCCCGATGTTGCCGAAAACAGCGGCTATCCGCAGAGTATCCAGCGTGGGGCGGGCAGCTACGAGGATGACTCCCTCCAGCGGGATGTCCGTGCGGTCCAGTGCTTTCGCGAACCAGACCGATACCGAAGCCGCGGTGTGGGCACGGGGCGGAGACGGTGCAGGCGCGCGCGGGGACGCCGGCTCTCGGTCTGACCGGCCCGCGGACCCGCGGACAGACCGGGGGCAACCCGTGTGTGCGCGACGTGAGAGACCAACGGATATGGGTGGGGGCGCACCGGCGTTCGGCGCGCCCCCACTCCGCGTGTGGCATCTATGAATGCGTGTTACCAGCGATACCAGCGACCTCGCTTCCCGCCTGGTCCGGTGGAGCGAGCGAGGAAGCCGACCAGCCAGATGACCAGGACGATCACGGCGATCCACCACAGGGCCTTGAGGGCGAACCCGGCGCCGAAGAGGATCAGGGCGAGCAGCAGAACGAGTAGCAGGGGAACCATGGTTATCAACCTCCGTCCCGTCGTGTGCCCCGCCGCGATCTCCGCACACGCTGAAATTTATCTGTTGCTTATTCGCCGCTCGGGGTATCTGACGGGCTGACTACAGCCATGCTTGCCTCTCATCGCACGGTCCCAAGCGCCAAGCGTGGACACCTCGGCCAGGCCGTGGGCCAGGACTTGAAAGGACACCGGCGACGGAAAGGTCTGCGAACGCGGTTGGCGGGCACACGGTGTGTACGAGTTGATTGGGACGACAGGACGGGGAAGTCGGTGGTGATCAAGGCGATGGGCTGGGCGCATTCGTTTCCCGTATCAGGGGGCGTGTACGCCGGCCGACGGTGGACGCGAAGGCAGTTGGAGTCGCTTCCGTGGACCGCTGCTGAGCCCGAGACGGTGGACGCTGTCGTCCTGACAGTGTCCGAACTGCTCACCAACGCACATGTCCACGCACACAGCGACGCGCATCTGATCCTCACTTGGGACGGCGACTGCCTCCATGTGAGCGTCCACGACGAGGACCCGACACTGCCACGCCAGCGTGACCCGCAGGCGGGTGAGGCCTCCGGCCGCGGAGTGGGGATCGTACGGATGCTCGCTGATGAGTTGCAGATGAAGTGCCAGCGGCACGGCAAGACAGTGTCGGCGTGCTTCCGTCCAGGCGGCGCCGACCGGCCAGGTGGCAGCTGAGCGCGCTGCTTCACCAGTGGCCTGCCCCTCAGAGGGCTGAGCTCGTCGTTCAACCCCCATGGCCCCACGCACAGTCCCGTCTCCCGGTGTGCCGCGGCCGCCGCCATGGTGGGGAGACGAGCGGGGCTCCCGTCCCAGTTCCTCCAGGGCGTGGACCCTCCACGGTGTGCGGTGGTAGGACGGGGCTGTAGTCGGCACTGCGGACAGCAGTCAGTGTGCGGACCCAACGAGGGGACCGCGAGAGGGAGTTGGGCATGGCGGCAGAGAACATCGACGATGTCGTGGACAGGCTTGCCGGGATCGTGCGAAAGGCGGGCCGCGCCGGTGACCGGGTCGGGTACTTCGCGGCGCTGTACCGACAGGTGACGGTTGAGGTCCGCACCGCCATTCACGGTGGGCTGTTCGACGACGGCGCCCGAATGGACCGTTTCGACACGCACTTCGGCAACCGTTACTTCGACGCTTACGACGCCTGGCGTCGTGACCGGAGCGGGCCGCGTTGTTGGCGCGAGGCGTTCGGGCTGCTCGACGACGCCGACACCGTCATCGTCCAGCACCTGCTGCTCGGCGTGAACGCGCACATCAACCTGGACCTGGCCATCGCCGCCGCGCGGACCAGCCCGGGCGAGGCCATCCACGCGTTACGGCGCGACTTTCTGCTGATCAACGACATCCTTGCGCGGGTGGTGCTGGCGGTGCAGGAGTCGGTCGGCGCCCTGTCACCACTCATGTCGCTGCTGGATCAGGTCGGAGCCCGCACCGACGAGCGGATCCTCGACTTCAGTGTCCGTCAGTCCCGCGAGGAGGCGTGGTACAACGCCGTCCTGCTCGCCGGCCAGAACGAAGGGGAGCGCAAGGCCACCATCGAGCGGCTCGAGGTCCGGGCCGCCGTGCTCGCACGGTTGATAGCGCGACCGGGCGGCCTCGTCCGGCCGGCCCTGCAGCTGATCCGGAGCACCGAGAGTGAGGACGTGCCCGCCGTCATCACTCATCTGGACAACGCCATGGAGTGACCTCCGCCCGGCAGGGGACCGGGCGAGGCCCGGCGGATCGACCGTCCAGCATCCTGCTGGAGCTGGTGCCGAACACCGGCTCACCCAGTGTCAGAACGAGCCTTGTCCGCCGCTCGACGAAGCGATTCAGCAGACCCACGTGCGGACGATTCCCAGGCCGACGCCCCGCGGGACCGCGGTCCCCCGGGGCGACGGCGGTCACGTGCGGGGCGGCATACGCATCGCACCGGAGTTGCTCTGACGCGACCGGCGGTGATGGCGAGGCGAACAAGGCGGTGATGGCGAGGCGAACAAGGCGGTGATGGCGAGGCGAACAAGGGGTCCCGTCCCGGCTTCCACAGAACGGGGCCCCACAGAACGGGGCCTTTCCCCCATCAGCTCCCGGTTCCTCGCCGTTGGCAGCCATGGGTCGGTGGGGTGGCGGTCGACCAGGTGCAGGGTGCGGCGGCCCACCGGGTGGGGGCCGGTGGGGGGCAACTCCAAAACCCATTGCCGCTGCCGTTCTGCTCTGCTCGCTACTCGGCTTCGAGCGCTTCCGTACCCCGGACGTGCTGCTCCGGCCCACCAGGGCGCACTGCCAGGCGGGCCCGCGACGCCCGCCGCACCCTCTGCAGCCGGAAGAGGGTGCGGCCGGGCCGAAGCCGGGAGGAGCAGAGCCGGGGCAGGGCCCGGGCGTTCCTGCGTGCGGTCGCGCGGAGGCGGCAGCGGACCGTCGGCTGCCGTTCGGCTCAGTTTGTGGTGAGCATGCCCCGGCGCAAGCGGGTCAGGGTGCGCGAGAGCAGGCGTGAGACATGCATCTGGGAGCAGCCGAGATGCTCGGCGATCTGGGCCTGGGTGAGTTCTTCGACGAACCGCATGTGAATGATCTGCCGGTCGCGCTCGTCCAGTTCGGCGAGCAGCGGGGCCAGGGCGTGGAAGTCCTCGACCAGCTCCATGGCGGCGTCTTCGGTGCCGATGAAGTCCGCCAGCGCCGCCTCCCCGGTCTCGTCACCGTTGATGGCGGCGTCGAGGGAAGAGGAGTTGTAGCCGTTGGCGGCCAGGCGTGCCTCGACGACCTCTTCCTGCGACAGGTTCATCAGCTCGGCCAGTTCCTTGACCGTCGGGGTACGGCCCAGCCTGCTGCTGAGTTCGTCGGTGGCGCGGGCGAGTTCGACGCGGGCTTCCTGCAGACGCCGGGGTACGTGCACGGCCCACGAGGTGTCGCGGAAGAACCGCTTGATCTCTCCGACGATGTAGGGGACGGCGAAGGAAGTGAACTCCACCTCACGCGAGAGCTCGAACCGGTCGATCGCCTTGATCAGCCCGATCATGCCGACCTGAACGATGTCCTCCATCTCGTCCGCGCCCCGGCTGCGGAACCGGCCGGCCGCATAGCGGACGAGGGAGATGTTCATCTCGATCAGCGTGTTGCGCGCGTACTGGTACTCGCGGGTGCCCTCTTCCAAAATGGCCAGCTGTTCGAAGAACAGCTTCGACAGCGACCGCGCGTCCTTGGGGGCCACCTTCAGCGGATCGGTAACCTCCGGCAGTTGCGCGGTAGCGCGATCGACGCCCGTCCGGAGACTCATGCTCGCCGTCATCCTTGCTTCCCTCCCTTGCGTGTCGGCCAACCCTTGCCCGTTGTGGGCCGACGACGAGCCGCTTACCCCGTCCGTCTACGACCATGCGCAACATTTTCGCGATCGGCTCTGTTCACCCATTGCGGTCCCGGGAATGAGGGGAGAACCACATGCCATTCTCTCCGGCCCGCCGACGCCCGGTGCACTGGGGGCTATACGATGACGTGTCCGCAGCCCGCCTGTCCGTAGTGCGGTAAGCGGTAAGCGGAGAGATGGGGAGCGCCGCTCGGCGGCACCTGAGGCAGGGGAGAGAACGTGAATGCCTCCCACGGCGTGGAAAGGCCGGTCCCGGCGCCGTCGCACGGCGGCGCTGTGCTGGAGATCCGCTCTTTGTCCGGTCGCCCTGGGATTCGTGCCGCTGGAGAGATCAACGTGATCACCCGTTCATCATGGGAACAGGCCCTGGAGGATTTGGCGAGCGCCCACACGGACCTCTCCTTCGTGGAACTGTCCGGCCTGATGTCCATCGATGTGGGCGGCGCGGCGGCGCTGGCGGTCACCGCGCAGCAATTGGGTGCCGGCCGAATCGTCCTGGACCGGCCGCCGCCGGAGCTGGAGCGCATCCTGGACATGTTCTGGCCTGGCCTTCCGACGATCGAGGTGGCGGGGCGATGAGTACGGCCACCAGCAGTGAACCCTTTGTGCACCCTGCGCTGTTCTACCGGGGCAGGGAGCAGTACACGGCGGGCACGGTGCCCTTCCTGGTGGAAGGTCTGGCCGCCGGAGAGGCCGTCGCCGTCGCCGTTCCCGGCCCCAACCTCGAGCTGATCAAGGCCGAAATGGGGGCGAGTGCCGCCGAGGTCAAGTTCCTCGACATGACCCAGGCGGGCCGCAACCCGGGGCGGATCATCCCCGGCGTACTGCGTGCCTTCGCCGACGCTCACCCGGCCGGCCGGGTGAGGATCATCGGGGAACCGATCTGGGCCAGTCGTTCGGCCGTGGAGTACCCGGCGTGCGTCCAGCACGAGGCTCTCATCAACGCGGCCTTCCAGGGCCGTGAGGTGACGATCCTGTGCCCGTACGACGCGGATGGCCTGGAGCCCGGTGTGCTCGCTGACGCCTACGCCACCCATCCCGTGGTCATCGACACCGGCGTCGAACTGACCAGCGACGCCTACGATCCAGAGCTGGTTGTCGCTCGCTACAACCAGCCGCTCACGTACCCGCCGGGAGCGGCGTCCCTTTCGTTTGACGCGGCAGCACTCCCGCAGGTCCGCTCTTTCGCAGTCCAGGAAGCCAAGCAGCTGGGCCTTGACGGTGACCGGCTGCAGGATTTGACGCTGGCGGTGGCGGAGCTGACCACCAACAGCGTGGTGCACGGCGGTGGATCGGGGACGCTGCGGATCTGGGCCGAGGGCGAGCAGATCGCCTGCGAGGTCCACGACCGCGGTCGGCTGACCGATCCGCTGGCGGGCCGTCGGCCACCGGCACGCGACCAGCTGGGCGGGCGCGGCTTGATGCTCGTCCACTACATCGCTGACCTCGTACGCCTCCACACCGCCCAGGACAGCACCACCATCCGCTTCTACCTCAACCGTTGACCACTTCGCCCCGCCGAAACGGGCCGCTGTTCATGGCGGTCAAGCAGATGAGCCGGCGAGACCAGAGGTGCGTTGCTGAAGATCCCCA
Source organism: Streptomyces sp. NPDC057474 (assembly GCF_042802555.1). Taxonomy (NCBI): domain Bacteria; kingdom Bacillati; phylum Actinomycetota; class Actinomycetes; order Kitasatosporales; family Streptomycetaceae; genus Streptomyces; species Streptomyces sp. NPDC057474. The sequence continues at coordinate 27,081 of NZ_JBHVDX010000035.1, forward strand.
CGCAGGCCCATGACGCCGTGCAGGCGGGTCGGGGGTGGGGGGCGGCCGTGCCGCAGCGGCATTTCACGTGAGCAGGATGAACCGGGCGTGGACGCCGGGTAGAGGTAGCGGGCGGCAGCGCCGGGCCGCCGGCACACGGGACGCGAAGTGGGTCAGACGGCCAGGGTTCGCTCGACGGTGGGATGGCAGGAGATGACCTGGTCGAGGCCGACGATCCGAAGGGCCCGCAACACCGGATCCCGGGCGCGGGCATCCTCGCGCCCGCGTATACGCTCCCGGGCGGTGCTGAGGGAGCCGCGCAATTCTGGCGCCTCGATGGAAGCGGTCGTTGGCGACAGTGATCCCGTCCTGCCGGTCACCCGGGCCGGCGACTCGTGCAGAGGAGTTTTCCGATGACCGGTCCGCAGCACGCCCATGCGAGCCTGGACGGCCTTGTGATGGGCGATGCCTTCGGTGACAGCTGGTTCACGGGCTCCGACGAGAACGCCGAGGAGCAGTGGGCCGCGCGGGACCTGCGTCCGCTGCCGTGGTCGTGGACGGACGATTCCGCCATGGCCTTCGTCCTGTTCGCTCACCTGATGACTCATGGAGAGATCCGCCCGGATGGTCTGGCGGATGAGTTCGCCGCCGAGTACGAGCGGGAGCCGGGGCGCAAGTATGGGCCGTCGATGCACGGTGTACTCCGGAGCATTCGCGAGGGCGGGGACTGGCGGGCCGTCACCACGGCGCAGTTCGGCGGACAGGGTTCCTACGGGAACGGCGCTGCGATGCGGGTCGCCCCTCTCGGGGCATGGTTCCGTGACGATCTGACGGCTGCGGGCGAGCAGGCCCGGCTGTCCGCGCTGACCACTCACGCTCATCCCGAGGCCGTCGCCGGCGCCGTGGCCGTAGCAGTCGCCGCAGCGCTGGCAGCTGCCGACGAGGGTCCAGACGCTCCGCCGCGCGCGGAGTTTCTGCGGGAGGTCGCCGACCATGTGCCGGACAGTGACGTCCGCTCCCGACTGCTGGTGGCCGCGAACTTCTCCGACCGTACGTCGGTTCGCCACGCCGCGTCCGTGCTGGGCTCGGGGACGCTGATCTCGGCCCCGGACACGGTTCCGTTCGCTCTGTGGTCCGCCTCCGGGCATCTGGACGACCTGGGCGAGGCGTTGTGGCAGACCGTTGCCGCGTGGGGCGACCGCGACACCACCTGCGCGATCGCCGGTGGGATCGTCGCGGCCCGCACCGGCACGGGCGGGCTGCCCGCCGCGTGGTTCGAAGCCCGCGAGGACATCCCCGCCTGGAGCCGCTGGGAAGCCCCTACGGGGGCCCGAAGGGCGCTGGGTGGGTAGGGACAAACGCGCGGCCTCCGCTCCGACGGTGCTTGAGGGTCGTGGCCAGGGACAATTGGTTGGCGCCTCCGGGGGAGTATCCGCGTCACAACGCCACTACCTGGACGTGCCCGTTCGCCGAAACCCTCGACTGACACGCGACCAGGCCGGTCGCCGATGATCTCGACGAGATGCAGCCGCCTCCCAGGTCTGGCCGCTGTCGGCCTCGATATCGCCCGCGCTGCCCTCGACCACGTCATCGCGCGCACGCACCTGCTTCCGACGCACCGCCGAGGATGCTGTTCTGCATTGGTGTCGACCAGAACCTCTTGACCTGCCCACCGGCCGGCGCAAGACCCGCTGGGACGGCGGCACGACCATGCTCATTCAACTGGGTGTGCGATCTCTCTGGTTCGCCGTGGCACGCCTGCCCGGCGTTACGGGTCCACAACCTGTCGGATCGGGCAGAGTTGCACAGTACGCACGGTCAATGCCCCCATGGACGGCACCGATCGCACCATTCGAAAGGGGATCATGCGTTCTTTGACCTTCGTCTTCGGTACGGGGCGCAGCGGCTCGACGGCGCTGTCAAGCATCCTCAACGCCCACCCGGACGTGCTGAGCCTGAACGAGTTCATGGCCTCGGTGGGCGACGCGGCCTTCCCCGGGGGGAAGGTGAACGGCGAGGAGTTCTGGCAGGCGCTCTTCCGGCCCGCGCCGCATTTCGAGCGGATGATCCGCAGCGGGCTGCCACTGCCGGAGTTCCTCTACACCCGCCGCCCCGGCAGGTACTCGGCACAGACCGCGGGCATTCCCGCGCTCTCCCTGATGGTGCTGCCCCATCTCACCGACGACCCGGACGGACTACTCGACGAACTAGGCGCAGCGGTGGTGCGGTGGCCGGAGCGCACCGCCGCCGAGCACCACCGGGCCCTGTTCGGCCTGCTCTGCGCCCGGCTCGGACGCACCGCCGTCGTGGAGCGCTCCGGCTACTCGACCGGCTGGGCACCGGGACTGCGGGAGGCCTTCCCGGACGCGAAGTTCGTGCACATGTTCCGCGACGGCCCGGACTGCGCCCTGTCCATGAGCCGCCATCCCGGATACCGCACCATCTCCCTGCTCCGCGAGCTCAAGACCCGCTCCGGCATCGACAGCTTCGCCGACCTGACCCCCGAGCACGTCCGCGCGCTGCCCCCGGACCTGGCGCCCCTGCTCGACGAACGTTTCGACCCCGCCCTGGTACGCGACCGGCACATCCCCCTGCGGACCTTCGGCGCCCTGTGGTCCGAACTCGTCACCGAAGGAACGGAGTTCCTCACCCGGCTCCCCGCCGGCCGGCGCACCACATTCGCTTACGAGACCCTCCTGGACGACCCTGCCGAAGAGCTGACCCGCCTGGCGGAGTTCATCGGCGTGGCCCCCCTGCCACAGTGGCTGCACACCGCGTCCGCCCTGCTCGACCACGGCCGACGAGGCTCCGCCCGCAGCCTGCCCGGCGCCGAACTCGCCGAACTGCAGGACAGTTGCGCCCCCGGCACCCACGTCCTGGAGGGGCAACCGATCCCCTGACGCTCTCCCGCACCCGCACCCGCACCGCAGCCGGACCCGCGGTGGGGTCCGTTCGACGAACCGATCCGGCTCCGCGGGCCGCCTTTGCCGCCCCCTTCGGCCTCGGCTTCCCGCTTCCGGCGGGTGGCGTGACCCTGGCCGGGCCTCTGGGGGCGTGCACACGGCACGGATCTCGGTCCAGGGGCCCGGCTCGGTCCGGGGTGTCGTAGCATTCACTTTCAATTCATTGCAACAAGCGTGATAGGTTTGTTGCATTAACCTCACTCCAGTTGCAACGATATCAGGGCTCTTACCTGCAATTATTGTGATCATGCGCAACAAGTACGTTGCTAGATAAGTGAATGCAACGTAGCGTTTCCATCACAAGAAACGACGGACCGAAGGCCTCATAGGCCGAGAGATGCGCGTTTCGCGGTGTGAGCGTTCAAAGGGGTCGGATCATGGAGAGATCGCAGAGTCGGCAGCAGGCGGCACCCGGCGCCTTCACCGCCTTCGCCCGCTTCGTGCTCTGCGGCGGCGGAGTGGGACTCGCCTCCAGCTTCGCCGTGGCGGCCCTCGCCTCCTGGATTCCCTGGGCCCTGGCCAATGCCTTGATCGCTGCGGTTTCCACGCTCCTCGCCACCGAGCTGCACGCCCGCTTCACCTTCGGCGCAGGCGGGCGCGCGACCTGGCGCCAGCACGCGCAGTCGGCCGGGTCCGCGGTGGCCGCGTACGCGGGAACCTGTGTGGCGATGCTTGTCCTGCAGCAGTCGGTGGCGGCGCCCAGCGCGGTGCTCGAACAGGTCGTCTACCTGTCCGCCTCCGCACTCGCCGGTGTCGTGCGGTTCGCGGTGCTGCGCCTCGTCGTCTTCGCACGGAACCGCTCGCAGGCCGCGGTCACCGTCCGCGCCACCCGTCCCGTGCACACGACCGCGGCCCGCGCCGCGGCACCCGCCGGCCCGGCTGTGCTCTGCCGCGCCGCCTGACCCCTCCGCCGGGCGACGTGCCGCGAGGGCCGACGGGTGGAAGCGACGGCGGTGTCGCGGGGGTCGTTGTCCTGGACGGCGGCACCGGCTGAGGCTGTGCCGGCCGTGAGGACGGCGATGATGAGCAGGGCGAGGATTCGGGTTCGTGAAGCCCAGACGCGAGGCGTCCACCGCGGGCAAGCTCGTCGAATGAACACCCAACCGTCAGGCGCGGGCCAACGCGCCGCGAAGCTTGTTCCGTGAGTTGACGTCGAGCTTGGTGAACACCTTGTGCAGGTGCCATTCGACCGTGCGAGGGCTGATGAACAGCTGGGCGCCGATCTCGGAGTTCGTCTTTCCGTCGGCGGCCAGCCGGGCGATCTGGGCTTCCTGCGCGGTGAGGGCCTCACGTACGTCGACCGCGTGTTGCCGTACCGACTCGCCGGTGGCCAGGAGTTCGCGACGGGCGCGCTCGGCGAAGGCGGTTGCTCCGAAACCGCGCAGCATCTCGTAAGCCGTGCGCAGTTGCTCGCGCGCGTCGAGGCGTCGGTTCTCGCGACGAAGCCACTCGCCGTACACCAGGTGGGTGCGTGCGAGGTGGACGGCGATCCGGCTGCGCTCCAGGCGCTCGATGGCCTCGCGGTACAGCAGGTCGGCGGCCGGGCCGTCGCAGAGCAGCGCTCTCGACCGGGCCAGGAGGCCAAGGACCCAGTCCGTGCCGCCGGCGTCGGCCCGTTCCTCGAGTCGGCGCAGGGCAGCCGCGGCCGCCTCAGGGGCATCACTGCGAGCGCCCGCCTCGACGAGTTCGACGAGGGAGAAGCCGACGACCGCCAGATCGTCGTGCTCCACCGCCCGTTCGGCGCCGGCCAGGGCGTCCTGGTATTGGCCGAGGCCGTTGTACAGCACCGCGAGCAGGTAGTGGGCCAAGCCGATCGCTCGCCCCTCGCCCCAGGCGGTCGCGTCCCGGGCGGCGGCCTGGATCAGCGCCGGTGCCTGGGAATCCTCGCCACGCCAGGCCACGAGCAGAAGCGAGGGATACGCGATGGGCGAGTTGCCGGTCAACTCCGTCATGCTGTCGGACTCGTTGATCAACGCCGAGGCAAGGTCGAACTCTCCGGCGTGCACGTGCACGGCGGCGCGGTAGCCGAGGGCCAGGGGAAGGAAGTTGAGCGCGCCGGTCTCGCGAGCCGTCCGGACCGCGTGAGTGGTCAGTTCATGCCACGCTTCGTCCTCCCACAGGTCGCCGGCGACCAGCCACGTCAGCCAGAGCCAGCGCATGGCGTCGTCGTCCTCGTCGTGCCCGGTGGCTCGCCGGAACGCCCGCAGCGCGGGCTTCAGCAGCGGCGCACCCTTGACGTAGCCTTCGGCGAACCGTGTCGCGAGGCCGTCGAGAAGTAGGTCCGCCGGCCGCGGGGGTTGTGGTCCGCGCGGTGCGGCGCGGGCGGCCTCGGCCACCTCCCGCACTCCGATACGTCCATGGAGGCGACCGGCGAAGACCGCTGCTCCGACCGCTTCGAGGTACGCCTCCCGTGCCTGTCCGTCGTCGACCCGTTCCAGTCGGCCGGCCGAGTCGAGCAGCAACGGCAGAGCCTCACCGCCGCGCCTGCGCGCGAAGACGATCTGGGCGCGCAGCCGGGCCAGCCGTGCGTGCCGGACCTCGTCCAACGGGCCCATCTCCGCGGCGGCGAGGAGTTCGAGCGCCGCGTCGGGCGCCCCGGCCTCGAAGGCGGCCTGCGCGGCGGCCGCCGCCCTGGCTCCGCGTCTGGCCGGATCGGGCGTCAGCTCGGTCGCACGTCTCAGGAACGCGGCCGCCGCCGCGACACCACCGCGAGCCTGGGCCCGGCCGGCTGAGCGTTCCAGCTCGCCCGCCACGGCCTCGTCGGGTTCGACCGCCGCGTGGGCATGGTGCCAGGCCCGTCGATCCGAGTCGAACGCGGGATCGGTCGCCTCGGCCAGCGCACGATGCACGTCCCGGCGTTCTCCGGGGTCGGCCGCGCGATAGGCCGCCGAGCGCACCAGCGGATGTCGAAACCGTACCCGCGCTCCGAACTCGATCAGTCCCGCCGCCTCGGCCGCCCCCGCGGCCTCCGCCCCGATGTCGAGCCGTTCGGCCACCCGCCGCAACAGCGGTACGTCCCCCACCGGCTCGGCGGCCGCCGCCAGCAGCAGCCGTTGCGCCGCGTGCGGAAGCGACCCGATGCGCCGCAGGAAGGTCTGCTCGATCTGACTCGCCAGCGGCCGCGCGTCCGGTCGTCCGAACCCGCCGGCCAGCTCTGCCGCAGTCAACCCCCGCGTCAATTCCAGCAGAGCCAGCGGGTTGCCGCGGGTCTCGGCGACGATCCGGTCCCGGACGCGTTCGTCCAGCCGCCCGGGGACCACCGAGTCCAGCAGTGCGCGAGCATCGTCGTCGCGCAGACCCCGGACCACGAGCTCCCGCAGTGCCCCCAGCGGATCATCACTCGGAGCGAGCGCCGATGTGCGCACCGCGAACACCAACGCCACCCGCTCCGCGAGCAGGCGGCGCGCGACGAAGGCCAGCGTCTGCGCGGAGACCCGGTCGAGCCATTGGGCGTCGTCCACCACACAGACGAGCGGCTGCTCCTCCGCCCCTTCGGCCAGCAGACTGAGCACCGCCAGCCCGACCATGAAACGGTCCGGCGCGCTCCCCGCACTCAGACCGAACGCGACGGCCAAGGCGTCACGCTGTGGGCCGGGAAGACGATCGAGCTGCCCCATCATCGGCATGCACAGCTGGTGCAACCCGGCGAACGCCAGCTCCATCTCGGACTCGACGCCGGCGGCCCGAAGGATCTGACATCCTGCCGCGCCCCCTACCAGGTACTCCACCAACGCGGACTTGCCGACCCCGGGCTCGCCGCGCAGCACCAGCACCTGGCTCTGCCCCGCCCTGGCACCGGCCACCACCTGATCCAGCGCCCCGCACTCACCACGCCGGCCACGCAGCCCGCGCCGAGGAGCGCTGCTCGACATCCACCACCACCGCGCAGTTCAAAGGAGCCAGACCCTGATCAACTCGGGTCGTGCCCATCATGCACCCGTGCGCGCGGCCCGGACAATCAGCCGGAGAGTCATCGCCAAGGCCCGGCCACGGCGTCGTCAACTGCTGGTAGCGGCATGGTTACCAAGGGGGATCATCGGGGTTGCGGCGGGTGCGAAGTCCCTGGAGCAGGTCGATGAGGTGCGCCATGTCGCCGGCTTGCGCCGCGTCGAGGAAGGCTTCGAGCAGCCCGTCTCGCTCCGCCGAATCGACCGGGTTGTGCCGTTGTTCAGCGAGATGCCTGCGGGCCCGGAGCGCCACTTGTCGCGCGTTGCCCTCGCTCAGCGCGAGAATCTCGGCGATCTCGCGGAACGGATATGCGAACGCCTCGCGGAGCACGTACACGGCGCGTTCGACAGGGGACAGTCGTTCCATCAGGAGCCGTACCGCGAGCTCGATCGCCTCCCCGCGTTCGGCCTCCCGTGCGGGATCGACGGATGCGAGATCGTGTTCCGGAATCCATCCGCCGGCACTGACCTCGCGACGAGCGCGGGCCGAGGTCGCCTCGTTGAGCGCGACCCGGATCGTGATGGTCACGAGGAACGCGACCTGATCCCGCACCTGTGCCCGGTCCGCGCCCTGCCAGCGGACCCACACGTCCTGCACGACGTCCTCGGCGTCGGCGACACGCCCCAGCAACTGGTAGGCGATCCCGAACAGCCGGGAGCGGACATGCTCGAAGTCTGCCGTCGCCTCGGGCCCGGAGCGAACGGCGGTCGTCGTCGTGTTCCCGGTCGTACCCACGCTGGACGAGCCTGGTTTCGACACGACGTCGGTGTTGGACAAGTGCATGACGATCTTCCCCGGTCCCGGTGGTCTGGACCGCCGGGACCGGCTCATCGTGCGCCAGGTCCCGGCTCAGTGACCTAGCCACCGTCGTCCGGAACGGGCCCCGGGCGCACCCGTGGAAACCCGGGTGTACCCCCGGGCGAAGCGCGACCGCGTCGTCCGCACCCGGCGCGGGAGCGGCGTCCCCGGCCGTGGCGGCGTGCCGCGGGGAGGAGCTTTTCGTGGCCGGTCTTGCTCTTCGTCGAACACCGGGGCCCACGTCGCGACCGGTCTACTTGAGGGAACCGCTTCCCGCGTAGGCGATGTTCGGCCGGGGCGGCTGGGCCATGCCGGCCCCGAGGAAGTAGTCGACGTGGTGGGACTGCATGTAGCCCTTGAACGTCATGGCGTTTCGGTAGGCGGGGTTGTGGGCCGGTGTGTACAGCCGGGTGTTCGTCGGCTGGTTCGTGGTGAAGACGATCAGCTCGTTGTAGGAGGCGTTGGTGTATACGGCCTCCTCTCGCCAGTCGCCGAGGATGTCGCCGACGAGGGTGGGCCCGCCCTGCGCGGCCGTGACCGCGCCGTGGTTCCAGGTGCTGACCAGCCGGGGCAGGCTGCCGCTCGACGTCGGGTTCAGTGGGTTCCACTTCTCGATCTTGCCGTCGTTGAGCAGCTCCATGGTGAGGTCGCCGTCCCACCACAGTCCCAGCTGCGGCCACGGGCGCAGCGAGGTGTTCGGTTCGGTGAGCCGGTTGGAGGGCGCGTTGTACAGACCCGAGAAGGACCAGACCTCCATGCCGGGGAAGCGCGGGTCGACGTCGCCCGCCATGCCGCGTCCGACATCGGCGGGGCCACCGTTGTGCTTCCAGATGACGGAGCCGCTCGCAGCGTCGTAGTAGTACTCCAGCAGGCCGCTCGGGTTGTCCTGCTGTACGCCGTAACCCTCAAGGCCCGGACGGCTGGGGTCCATGTCGGCGATGTGGAAGCGGTCGCCGTGGATGATGCCCTGGGGTCCCATCGAATAGCGCAGGGAACCGTCGCCGTTGAGGACGAACCCGATCTCGGCGACCTCGTCCGTCCCGTCGCCGTTGACGTCGACGGCGCGGGTGTTGTGCCCGTCGGGCGCGTTCTGGCTGCCGCGCAGCCACGTCCACTCCTGCCTCAGCGCACTGCCGGTGAACCGCCAGGCGGCGACCATCAGGTTGAAGGCCCCGTCGTCGCGCCGGTTCTTCATGTAGGCGACCAGGCTCGGCGTGGTGCCGTTGAGATACGCGACCCCGAGACGCGCGCCCATCGGACCGTCGCCGAGGTAAGTGGTCGGCACCGCGGCCCAGTTGCGGAGCGCTCCGGTCCGGCCGTCGAGGACGGCCATGAACTGACGCGCGTCGTCCGCGTGCGTCCAGGTCGTCCCGTCGCCGAACCTGACGCCGTCGGCGATCTTCAGGGCGACCTCGGCGCGGCCGTCGCTGTCGAAGTCGTACACGGTGACGCCGTCCCAGTGGCCCATGTCGATCGCGGACGACCCCGGTTCGATGTTGTCCTGGTTCTGACTGTTCGGCCCCAGGTCGACGTCCCAGAGGAACTGACCGCGGCTGCTGTACGCCTCCAGCTTCTGGGGGGAGGTCTGCCGGTCCAGGACATAGTCGTACTCGCCGTCGCCGTCGAGGTCACCGACCCAGACGAACTTCACCGGCCCGCCGGAGCGCAACGGCACACGGACCACGGGCTCCGTTGCGTGATCGGCCGTCAACGTGAAGGCTCCGCTGGGCGCCTGTTCCTGCCCGCCCACCACCGGAACGACACGGTAGCTGTTGGACCGCGCCAGATCGGCCGTGGAGTCCACGTAGTTGGTCCCACCCGTCAGGACGCTCGCGTTGAGCTTGGCGTACGCGCCGCCGCCGGTGGACCGGTACACGTCGAAGCCGATGCCCTCCGGATCGAGTCCCAGCAGCCGCCACGAGACCAGCACCTGGCTGCTGCCGGAACGCACCGCAACGACCCCACGCCCGAGGTTCTCCATCACACGCGCGGCCTGAACCGTCGCATCGCCGGTCACGGCTGCGGTCGCGCCGGACGAGGCGAGGCTCGCAGGCCCGGTGGCCACCGCGGCACAGACGGCCAGGACCACCGAGATGCCGAGGGACCTCCGACACGCAACCCACGACCGTAACGTCATGCGCATGACAACCTCCTGTGATTCGCGGTTGCTGTACGGGGCGTACGGCCTGGGCGTCCGGTCTCGGTCCGGAACGGAAACCCTGGAGAGTTAAACCGTTTACACGCTTGCGATGGAAGCACCGTGAGAAGTGCGCGTCAAGGCAGTCGAAGCGACAACATCTGTGGAGTTCAAGGGCGTTGGCGTCCCTGAAGGCCTTCTCGGCGGTCGAGTGGAAACGCTTTCACGCGAGTGCCGGACACAGGAGGCCCGATGCCGCACCGGCCCCCCTCGACGACGGCCGGCTCCGCACAGCGACGATCCGCGACGTGGCCCAGCGCGTCGGCCTCTCGGCCGCCACCGTCTCCCGGATCCTGGCCGGCAACTTCATCGGAGCAACCACTCGCCACGGCACTACTCCACGTCGCGGAGTCGATGTCGAAGACAGGTCGGCACCTGTCCCGCCGTGGGACTCACGGGGGTTGGGAGACCATCGGATCGCGCCCAAGCAATGGGTGGTCACTGCTCGTTGACGGGCGGAGGAGCAGCGGTATCGGTTTGGGGACGGGTGGGCTGTTCGAGGGTGTTGAGGGGGGTCCACTCCGCTCCGGTGTGCAGGCGGAAGGCGGCGATGGCGGCCTCCACGGTGGGGAAGAAGTGCCGGGGGTCGATGGTGCGAGTGAGTCCATACCGTTCGATCTTGCGCCGTACGGGGTCCTTGAGCTCGGCGAACACGAGGTGTACATGGTCCGCGTTGAGCGTCTCGTCGAGTTCCTCCAGGACGTCGGCGGCGGTGGTGTCCACGTCGGTCATGGGCTCCGCCGCGATCACGATCCAGCTCGGCCGCGGGTCGGCGTCGGCCAGCCGCCTGATCTCGTCGCGGAAAGCCTTTGCGTTGGCGAAGATCAGCGGGGCGTCGAACCGGTAGATCACCAGGCCCGGCAGCTGACCGGCCTGCGGGTAGGAGCGGATGTCGTGGTAGCCCTCCAGGCCCTGCACCCGCCCCAGCACGGTGTTGTACGGCCACCAGGCGCGTCGGAAGACGTTGAGGACGGACAGGGCCACGGCGACGGCGATCCCGGGCAGTACGCCGAGCAGGGCCACGCCGACGAAGGCCGCGAGGCACAGCAGGAACTCCGCCCGGCGCTGCCGCCACAACCGTACCGCCCCCGGGACGTCGGCCAGGGAGAGCGACGCGGTGATCACCACGGCGGCAAGGGCCGGCTGGGGGAGATCGCGGAACAGACCCGGAGCCACTACGAGCATGAGGACGATGAGCGCCGCTCCGACGACCCCGGTGAGCTGACTTCTGGCCCCCGCGCGCTCCGCCACCGCCGTACGGGATCCGCTCGTGCTGACCGGGAAGCCCTGGAAGAGCCCGGCCGCCAGATTCGCGACACCGACCCCGGCCATCTCCTGGTTGCCGCGGACCTCCTGCCCCGTGCGGGCCGCGAAGGCCGACGCGTTGGAGATCGTGTCGGCCAGGGACACCAGGGCAATGCCCAGCGCACCGCCGAACAGCGGTGCGAGGTCGGAGAGTCGGATGTCCGGGATCGTGAACGGTGGGAAGCCCTCGGGTAGTTCTCCGACCAGGTTGACGCCGTGCGCGCCGAGGTCGAAGGCGGTGGCCGCGGCGATCGCCAGGACCACCATCGCGAGTACGGCGGGGATCTTCGGCAGGAAGCGTTGCAGGACCAGGATCAGGGCGATCCCGCCGCCACCGACCGCGGCGGCGGCCGGCACCGCCGCCCCGTCGGCGAGTTTCTGCACGAAGCCGACGCACTCGCCGATCAGGTTGTCCGCCTCGACCTTGAAGCCGAGCAGCTTGGGCAGCTGACCAATCAGGATGGTCAGGGCCAGGCCGTTCATGTAGCCGATCATCGTCGGTTTGGAGATCAGATCGGCGATGAAGCCGAGCTTCGCCACCGAGGCCAGGATCATGATGGCCGCCACCATCAGTGCGAGCATCGACGCCAGCGCGACAGCCCGGTCGGGATCCCCGTCTGCCACCACCAGGGGCAGCACGGTGGCGGCGATCATCGGCCCCAGCGAGGAATCCGGCCCCAACACCAGGATCCGGGACGGCCCGCACACCGCGTATCCGAGCAGGCAGAGAATCGTCGTGTACAGACCGGTGATGGGCGGCAGGCCCGCCAACTCGGCGTACGCCATGCCTTGCGGCACCAGCAGCGTGGTCAAAACGACTCCCGCGACCAGGTCCTTGACCAGCCACTCGCGCCGGTAGGACGACACCGCACGGATCCCGGGAACAGCCCGCAACCTGGACAGAAGTCCTCGGCTCTTGTGCTGGGTTGTCACAGACCGCCCTTCCGTTCTGATCCGCTGCTCCCGGTATTCTCCGGCCGGTGCGATGGGAGTCGAGAGTTCACGCGCGGCAAGCGTGGCACGCGAATGGCGAGGCCTGTGTCCGCGCGGTGAAGTGTTGGCCCATCAGGTGTCTCTCGACCTGCGGGCCAGGAGCTTGCTCAGTTCCCACACGGGGGCAGGGGCAGGATGGCGGCCGGCGTTATGCCGGCCCGGCCTGCGAGACCACCATCCGTCCGCCGCCCTCGACGCGGACACGCGGGTCATGGCAGTCCGGGACGTCCCGCCAGGGAGCACCGACCCGCACCCGCCCCTGATCCCGTCGATGAGCTGCCGTTTCGTCCATGCCGACGGCCGACCCGACCGCGTGGACACAGGCAACAGCGGTTCCAGCCGCGCCCACTGCTCATCGGCCAGGTCAAGCCGCCTCGCACCGCTAGGGTGGCCACGCGGTCTCCGGTCTTCGGGTTTTTCTTGGTCGACGGACCCTCTACCGGAGACCTCACCTACTTCACGATCACGACACGCCCGTCACACCGGACTTCGGGGCAGACCCTGGATACAGAGTGTCGAGGCGTGACCGATGAGCATCAGAGTGGGTTGAGGCGGGCCTTGAGCAGGCAGAACTCATTGCCCTCGGGGTCGGCAAGAACGTGCCACTGCTCCTCCCCTGTCTGGCCGATGTCAGCCGGGCGCGCACCAAGTTTCAGAAGGCGTTCGAGCTCGGCGTCCTGATCGCGGTCGGTGGCGTTGACGTCGATGTGCAGTCGGGCCTTCCCCGGCTCCGGCTCATCCCTGCGGCTGAGGATGATCGTCGGCTGTGGACCACCGAACCCTTCGCGCGGCCCGATCTCGAAGTAGTCGTCCCCTTCGCGATCGAGCACTACGAAGTCCAGGACCTCGCACCAGAACCGCGCCAGCACCTCAGGGTCGCGGCAACCGAGCACGAGCTCACTGATACGACATGCCATAACGAAACCTGCTCTCAGCCTGGGAACTGCCGGGGAGGCCGCACGCGAACCTCATGGGCTCCCAGCAGTGAAAACAATCCCGCGACCGTACCGGACGAGGCGAGCACGGGCGAAATGATTTAAGGGCCGCCCCTGTCCGGGCAGCCGGGCAAGGCCGTTGGCCATGCAGTAGGGAAGCTGACTTTGGGACTCGGCTCAGCTGCACCCGCTGGATATTCGCGTCCCGTAATCCGGGTGACCTCTGCGTCAGAGTGGTCGCCGTCCGGAGCGGCCCGACGGCAGATGACAGCTCCCATCGGTGAACCGTGTAACCGTTCGGGACGTACTCCTGATCGATCCCGGCGTGACCGCGACCAACCGGCTCGGGCGTCCGAGCGCGGAACTGCGATCGGCCGTATCGACGGCACGGAACAGGGAGGGGACCGGATTCATGGATGGTGCTCCCGCGATGGAAGCTCCTTTCTGCGGAGGAGAGCGCATGACGCCCGGAGAGGATCTCGTCTTCGAGCATTCCGAGCCCATGGAAGAGGAACGCGGAGACGCGGCGCCTTCGGTCGATGAGCTGTTGACGCTGCACGGCAAATCCGTCCTTGACTACGCGGCGCTGTGCACGGGGCCGAGCCGGGGCGCCGCGGAGCGGCTGGCCGGGCAGGCATTCCGGCACACCTACGGCGACGCGGCCTCGCATGCCGGCGTCGACTTCCCGTGGCGGCCGAGGCTGCTCGCGGCGGTCCTTGAGGCAGCCCGGGAGTGGAGTGCGGACGACAGGCGCTCGTCCCTCCACCCGGACCTGCGGGACGGCGGAACCAGCGTCGCGCGCCGGGCGGTGTCCGGCACGGACCGCGGGAGCAGTGACAGAAGCCTGGTCCTGCGCGCCTTACGGAACCTGCCGGACCGCGCTCATGTACTGCTGTGGCACACCGCGGTCGAGGCCGAGGGCATCGAGGCGGTGGCGTCCCTGCTCGACGCTGAACCCTCCCTGTTGAATCCCGAGCGCGTCCGCACCCTGCTGCGCGACGAGTGCGTCCGGGTCCACCTCGACCTCGCGCCCGACGAGCGCTGCCGCCGCCTCAACCGGCTCATCGACGTCCACGCCCGCCGAGGATCCATCGAGATGATGGCGGAGGTGCGTGAACACCTCGACGGCTGCGCCTACTGCGGGGCGGCGGTGGACCAGCTGGACCAGTCCCCGGACCGGCTCCCCACGCTGCTCGCGCAGGCCGTACTGGGTTTCCGAGCGGCGGACTACCTCGCGACCCGGCCCGCGCGCCAGGCGATCGCGTCGGCTCGCGCGCGTTCGGAGCCCGCCCCACAGCCCGCGGACGAGGAGGCCCAGCCGACGGCCGCGGGTGATTCCGCACTACGGCGGCGCCGGTGGCCGCTGCTGGTCGCCTTGGGTGTGGTGCTGTGCGGGGTGATCGCGGCGTCTCCCATGGCCCTCAGCGGAACCGGGGGCGATCGCGAGGCGGCGGGCGGGCCGGCGTCCGGGCCGACCCGGAGCCCGTCCGGCTCCGCCCCCGCGCTGTCCGCCGTCCCCGGCCCGCCCGGCGACTCTTCGGCCCCCGGCGAGAGCGAAACCCTGGTCACGCGGCTGCGCAACGTGAGGACGGGGCTGTGCCTCGACTTGCGCGGTTCGGCGGAGGTGGTGGGCTCACCTGCGGTGACGGCGCAGTGCGGGGGATCGGCGACCCAGATGTGGTGGTTGGAGGACGGGGGACGGCTGCGGAACCGGGCCGCCCCCGGGCTGTGTCTGAATGCCGAGCCGCAGGGCACCGTCGCCCTGCGGCCGTGCGCCGCTCCGGAGGGTCTGGACGGCGGGGAGCCCGGTGATACGCGGTACGACCTGGCGGCCGACGGCCTCCTCACCCTCGTCGCCGAGCCTGGAGTGGCCTTGACGCCCGTTCGCCGGGCTGAGGGGGCGATCATCCTCCTGGTGCCTGTCCCTCAGGACAGGGAGCGCAGGTCCCAGCGCTGGCGCATCGATGAGGGGTCCGCCCGCGTCACCTCGCTGTCGTGAGTCGTGTGGGAGCCTCCGCCATGCGGAGGCCGAATGGCAGGTCGTCCGGTCGGCTGCCGGTTCCGGCGTGGGTCTCGGGAACGGGACGGACCGGCCGAGGGCCATTGCCCGCGTGTGATGCTCGACGCGGACAGGCATGTAGTCGCAGGCATCTGACTGGGCGGCCAAGGAAACCTCGCTGCTGGGGGGGCGCACTGTGATCATCGAGTCGTTCGAGCGCATCCACCGGTCGAACCTGATCAGCATGGTCGTGCTGCCGCTGCGGTTCTCGGGTATCACCGCGCTCAACGAGGCGGTATCCCGGCCACGGTGCACGTCACCGCGGCCAAGGAGTCGGGCGAGGAGGTGGAGTTCGATGCCAAGGTGCGCACCGGCACCCCGGGTGAGGCGGATCACTACGGCAACGGCGGCATCATGCAGTACGTGCTGCGCGAGGTGCTGCGGGGCTGAGCCTCCGCCCGCGAAACGGGGCTTCGTGCACTTCGGACGGAGCCCTGTTCGTCTTCTCAGCCGAATCGCAGGATGCGTGGGGCGAAAGTGCCCTCGGGGCCGTCGGCGCGGCCGACCGACCACACCGTCGCCGTGCCCGGCACCGGCGCCAGCCGCAGCATTGCGGAGTCACCCTCCCCGGCCACCGCCGGTTCGCTGTACTCGGTGAACGACTGTCCGTTCCAGGCAAGGAAATCCGGCCCGGGGACATACGGCGGATAGCTGCCCGGCGGGCCCCACTTCTGCGAGCGGGCCACCGAGACCCAGGCCAGCGCGCCGGGCGTGGTGGGTGCCAGTGAGCTGATCGAGCCGAAGTCGGTGGGCACGGTCACCCGGCTCCACGCCTGCCCGTCCCAGCGGACCAGCAGTGGCGGAATCGGCCGGCCCACCGGGCCGCCGACGAACCCGGCCGTGCCACCCGCCCACACCTCCGTCGGTGAGACCGCCAGCACACTGCTCACAGCCGACCGCGGGAACCCGTCCACGATCGTCTGCTGCCACGCCTGCCCGTTCCAGTGCGACACGGCCGCACCCGATTCGGTGGCGCCCGCGGCCCAGACGTCGTCCGCAGCCAGGATGTGCAGGCCGTACACGGATCCCGGCGGCACCGGCACGTCCCGCCAGCCGTGCCCGTCCCAGCGCAGCAATACCTGCGCGCCGTCCCGCGAACCGATCAACCAGGTCTCACCGCCGCCGGCGACGACTTTGGTCAGCACGACACCGCGCGGCGGCCGGCTCTCGTACCAGGCGACGCCGTCGAAGCGGAGCAGGTGGGCGCCGCCCGCCGCGTCGCGGCCGACCGCCCAGACCGCGGTCGGTGAGGTCGCGGCGATGGACAGCAGCTCTCCCTGCCAGCCGATCCCGGGCAGACTCTGGCGCTGCCACGCGGTTCCGTCCCAGCGCAGCACCAGCGGGAAGCCCGGCGCCTCGCGACCGACGGCGTCGGCACCCACCGCCCACGCCCGGTCCGGCCCGAACGCCACGGCCTCGTTCAGCCCGGCCTGGGGGCGTACCTGTGCCGGGACCGGAACGTGTTGCCAGGACAGAGTCTCCGCCGCGGCCGAGGTCATGATGGTCATGATCGTCATGGCGACAGCGAGGGCCGCGACGAGAAGTCGGCGTGCCATGGTCAGCCTCCCAGCCGCTCGCTCATCAGGTTTGGTTTCGAGCCGTAGATCTCGACGGTCCCGAAGGACAGCAGTGAGAATCCGGCCCTCGCCAGTGCACGCGGTTTGACGTCGATCGCGTTCGTGCGCTCCGGGCCGTAGGAGAAGGTGGTGCGGGGGCCGTCCACCCGTGCGTACTTCGACTGGAACGCGCGGTCGCTGCGCACCGGCAGCCACAGCGCGCCGTCCGGGCCGCGCACCATGGCCTCGGTGTAGGTGTCGCCCAGCGGCGGGTAAGTGGTGCGCCATGCGCGCCCGTTCCAGCTCATCAGGTAGGTGCGGGCCACGCCGTCGGTGTACCTGCTGCCGCCGATCGTGACCCGCCCGGACGGTTCGAGCATGATCGTGTGCACGTTGCTGTTCGGCGGCAGCGACACCTTCGCGTCCCGCCACGCCGTGCCGTCCCAGCGCAGGACGGTGGTCCCGGTGCTGGTGTCCGCCCAAGCCCAGGCGTCGGTGGCGGTACGCGCGGTGATCCCCATCAGGTACAGCACATCGTCCGGGGTGGACTGTGTGGTCCAGCCGGAACCGTCGTAGTGCAACACCTTCAGCCCGGTGTCGTCCTCACCGACCACCCACGCGGCACCCGGTACCGCGGTGAAGTCCTGGTAGGTCCACAGGGTCCGCGGCAGCGGGACGGCACTCCACCCTCCTGCCGACCGGCGCAGGATCTCCCCCACGCCCACGCGGTCGTGGAAGATCCACACCTCCTCGCCGACGAACTGCACCTTGCCGAGCCGGCCCGGCTCACCGGCGCCGGGGAAGGTCGTGTCCCGGCTCCACGCCGTGCCGTCCCACCGGTACAACATCGGCCGCACTCCGTCGGCGGCGTGCTCGTACCCAGTCGCCCACGCCTCACCCGGCCCGCGGGCGGCGAGATCGGACACGGTCACCGGCGGGGCCGCCGCCGGCACCGGCAGCGCCGACCACTTCGGCGTCACAGCCGCGGCCGGCGACACCACCGCGGCACACACGATCACAAGGCAGACGATGACCGCACGGAGACCGTTCACAAGACCCCCCAGAACGCGAAGGTCGCACAGGCTATTGGCGTTCACCCACCCGTGAACAGACGGCATTCGGCCGATCACGTGGGCGGCTGCGGACGGGAAATCCGCTGCAAAAGAACGAGGCCCGGCGTTGGCGCGTGCTGACGTAGCGCACGGCCGCGCCCCACTTGTCCTGCACCGGGGCCAGGCTCACCGGCACCAGGGGCAGCCACCGTTGCCGTACCTGTGGGTTTTGCGCTGGCAGACAGAAGACCCGACGGCGCTGACATTCGATTGACGCGCGGGTCTGCGACTCCTCTCGCCGACGGAGGGGATGTGCACGTGACAGCTCGGGGCACTCCGCCCCGGCATCGCCTACTCCAGGATCCCGAGGTGCCGGTCGGGCTCGCAATGGGTACAGGCGCAGACCATGGCACTGGCGAAGGTCACCGTCAAGATCCAGCTCTGACGCGGCCCCTCAACTCCGGGTACGCCGTCCCGCACCCTGTCAGCCGGCGGCCTCGCGCAGCGCCTTGTCGATCTCGCTCAGGGCATCAGTCAGCCGAGCGTAGTCATCGGCGTCCAACGGCCTGACGAAGAACTTCTCCACCACCCGGGCATGGACGGCCGCGGCGCGGAGGAATGTCGCACGGCCCTCGGTGGTCGGTTCCACCAGGGCCACCCGCCGGTCCTCGGGAGACGGAACGCGGCGGATCAGGCCCGCCGCTTCCATCCGGTCGATCAACCGGGTCGTGCCACTGCTGGTCAACGTGAGGTCGTCGGCCAACTGCCGCTGCGAGACCTCCTCGCCGGGCCGGCGGCAGAGTCGGATGAGCACTTCCAGCATGGTGTGGCTGATCCCGCAGTCCCGTCGCAGGGCGGCGTCGATCCGTTGTTCCAGACGAGTCGCGGACTTGATCAGCAGGCCGAAGTCCCGGACGAGCCCACTGTTGGCGGCGTGAGCGGCGGCCGCGGCGTTCGGCTCGGACATGTCGTTCATCGCCGTGAGTTTACTGCCGGAGCACCTACTGCTGCATCAATTGCTGATCAGTCAATTGCTGATCAGTCAATTAAATTCTAGAGTGGGCGCACCCCAAGAGTGAGAGCAGGAGTGAGAGGGAGATCGGTGGATCTGCAGCACTGGCTCGGTCGAGCCACTCACGCGATACAGGACTGGGCCGACACCTTCGGCCCCTACCAGCCCCACCCGTCCCTCCAGGTGGACGACGACGGCTTCGCCGACGCCTTTGAGCTGTTCACGGGACGGCTGAAGGACAACTATCCCTTCTTCCACCCGCACTACGCGGGCCAGATGCTCAAGCCCCCGCACCCTGCAGCCGTGGTCGGCTACCTCACGGCGATGCTGATCAACCCCAACAACCACGCCCTGGACGGCGGCCCCGCCACCGCGGCGATGGAACGTGAGGTCGTCGGGCGGTTGGCCGCGATGTTCGGCTACGACACGCACCTGGGCCACCTCACGACCAGCGGCACCGTCGCCAACCTCGAAGCCCTGTTCGTGGCCCGCGAACTCCACCCCGGCCGGGGGATCGCCTACAGCGCGGACGCCCACTACACCCACGGCCGCATGTGCCACGTCCTCGACATGACGGGCCACCCCGTACCCACCGACAACCGGGGCCGCATGGACCTCGACGCACTGGAGGACGTCCTGCGCACCGGGAAGGTCGGCACCGTCGTCCTCACCACCGGCACCACCGGACTGGGCGCCGTCGACCCCGTCCACCAGGCCCTGCCGATCGCCGAGCGCCACGGCGTCCGCGTCCACATCGACGCCGCGTACGGCGGGTTCTTCACCCTCCTCGCCGACGCCGACGGCCCTGAAGGGCTCCCGGCCGAGCCCTGGCGGGCCGTCGCACGATGCGACTCGGTCGTGGTCGACCCGCACAAGCACGGACTCCAGCCCTACGGCTGCGGCGCCGTCCTCTTCCGCGACCCCGAGGTGGGCCGCTTCTACCTCCACGACTCGCCCTACACCTACTTCACCTCCGCCGAACTCCACCTCGGCGAGATCAGCCTGGAATGCTCACGCGCCGGCGCCTCCGCCGCCGCCCTGTGGCTCACCTTCCAGCTTCTCCCGCCCACATCCGACGGCCTCGGTCAAGTCCTGGCGGCCGGCCGGCGAGCGGCGCTGAGGTGGGCGCAACTCATCGACGAATCCGAGCACTTGGCGCTCTACCAACAGCCCGAGCTGGACATCGTCAGCTACTTCGCCACCGTCGAACCGGCCACCCTGACCGGCATCGACACGGCCTCCGCCCGCATCCTCACCAACGGTATGACCGGCCCCGACCCGATCTTCCTGAGCACCCTCAAAGCCGGCCGTGAGGCGTTCACCGCACGTCACCCGAAGGTCACCGCAGACGCCGGCGGCGCCCGGATCCTGCGGAGCGTGCTGATGAAGCCGGAGTCCGAACACCACGTCCAGGACCTGCACGACAGGGTCGAGCAGCTCGCCCGGGCCCACTGACCGCAGCACGACGGCAACTGGAGTTCCACCCTGCCCGGCCTGGCCTGGTGGCGCAGTTCCTTTCCGAATCTTCCTTCGGCAAGAGCCACCACGGCCACATGACTGTCACCGCTCGGGCCTGTCTCCGAGGCCGACATGGCCGGGGCGACGGCCCGGGCGACCACATCGCGGGCCAGTTCCGGGCACGGCCAGCGCGAGAGCGATGTCCCGCTCTCGGCGAGCAACCGGCAGGCCGGCGCTTCATCCTCGGCGACCTGCAGCGGGGTGACCGAATCTTCCCGAGCGGGTACGCGGCCATGGGGCTCCCGCGGGCTCAGGTGGCGGGCGGGGCTGACGCGTGGCGCGTCTGCTGGATCAGGACGGTGGTGGCGCGTTCCAGCAGTTCGCAGAGTGCGGCGTGTTCGGAGGGCGTGAACGCGTCGGTGAGCGCGCGCTCAAGGATGATCACCTCCTGGTAGGCGCGGTCCAGCAGCGTCTGGCCCTCATCGGTGAGGGTGGCGATCTGCACCTTGGCGTGCACCGGGGACGTCTCGCGGCGGATGAGTTCCTTGTTCTCCATATTGGTCAGCACGCTGCTCATGCTCTGCTGCGTCACCCCGCAGGAGCGGGCCAGTTGGGCGCCGGACATGCCGCCTTCGCGCGAGAGGATCAACAGCACGGTGTACTGCGTCATGGTCAGCCCGTAGGCACGCAGTACTGCCTCGTGGTGGGCCATCAACGCCTGCTCCGACCGCCTGATCCGGGTGCAGAGGTCGTTCTCGATCGGGGCTTCCACCGCACACTCCCACTCCATTGAAGGTTCATGAGTTGACTCAGGAACCTTACACACCTACCGTTCTCGATTGTAAGGATACTGAGTCAACACAGGGGGCTGTAACCATGAAGGCTGTCGTTCTCGACACCGATGACCACTACCGGGTCGCCGAACTCGATGAGCCCACCCCCGGCCCCGGCCAAGTGGCGATCCGTGTGGCCTACGCCGGGATCCAGTGGGGCGACACCATGGTCAGGGACGGCCACTTCGCCGTACGGCGTCCCTTCGTCCCTGGGTTCGAGGCATCCGGGCACATCGTCGCGGTAGGCGCGGGTATCGACGCACGCCGTGTCGGTGAGGCCGTCACCACGCTGACCACCTCGGGCGCCTACGCCGAGGTGGCCCTGGCACCCGCCACGCTCACGTTTGGCATCGGCAGCATGCCGCTGAGGACAGCCGCAGGTCTCGGGTGGGGCGCACCGACCGCCTATGACCTGATCAACACCGCCGCGCACGTGCGGCCCGGCGAAAGCGTGCTGATCCACGCCGCCGCCGGCTCAGTCGGCACGCTCGCCGCCCAATTCGCCCGACTCGCCGGAGCAGGCCGGATCGTCGGTGTGGTGGGCACTGCCGACAGGGCGGACTACGCCGCGCAGTTCGGGTACGACCAGCTCCTGCTCCGCGAAGAGTTCCCGGCCAAGCTCGGCGACGAGAAGCCCGATGTCATCCTCGACCCGGTCGGCGGCTCGACCCGCACCGCCGGCCTCGAACAGCTCGCAGTACACGGCCGACTGGTGGCATACGGCAACCTCGCCACCTACGAACCCGTCCTCGCCAACGCCAACGACCTTCTCATGGACGGAAAGTCGCTCCTGACCTACAACAGCAACCTGCTCAGCCAGACCCACCCCGGGCGGCTCGCCGACAGTGCCCGCCGCGCACTCGGCCTCGTCGCCGACGGCGAGGTCCGCGTGGACATCACCACCGAGTACGCCCTCGGGGACCTGGCTGTGGCCGTGCAGCGCCTCGCCGAGGGCACAACCCATGGCAAGAGCATCCTCCGCATCGCCTGACAACACGCAGAAAGCGCCGGCCACGAGGCGGCTCCCGCGAGGAACCCCACCAGGACGGGAAGGGATCGCCTCCGACGCGGGAGCGACCACATATGCCCCTCATCAGCGCTGGGCAGCGGCCTTGGCCGCTGCCCAGCCTGCCGCGCCCCACAGGCGAACGCAGCCGCTCATTCCGACGGATGCGCAATGGGAGAGTCGGTAGCGACGCCCGCATCAGTCACCTCAAACGCACCTCCGGACTCCGCCCGCCGCACCCGCCTGCGCCACCTGGCGGGTGCGCAGAATCTGGACCGGACTCGGGATCTCCGCCTGCAACCTGCAGCGCATGGCCGTCGTCAGCCGATGACTCCGTTCCCACCCGCAGGAGACGCCACCACGATCCGACCCCGATATCGCTCTGAGCTGGTCGAACCCTTTTCAGGGCAAGTAGCTAGCTATAGCTAGACGCGGTCCTGGAAGACGCAGCTCCACACGTGCGTGCCCGCGACGCTGCCGTCGGCGCGCACCGCCTCCAGCGTGTAGAAGTGCGTGGTCCCTCGCGCAGCCGTGGTGTCCGTGTAGGCGCGGGTCTCCTTCGGCAGCAGTCCGGTGTGCAGCGGCTCGTACGCCTTCGTGGCCGCGCTCCACCGGCTGACCCGGAAGCCCGCGACGGTGTCGCACTCAGCCGTCCTGTCGCACTCCCAGCCGATGGACGGCCCGTCCTGGTCGGGCCCGCCGATCACGGTGCCGTAGCCCATGCTGCCGAGGTCCCAGTCCCGGGTGACCGTCACGGACGGCCGGACGTCCAGCTCGGTGGCCTCGACGACCGTGACCTTCGGGTCGCTCGGGTGCAGCGCGTTGTCCCAGCGGTCCCTGGCGACGACCGCGTACACGTATGTCTCGCCGTCCGGCAGGTCGCCGCAGAGGACCGCGAGCGGGTCGCTCGTACCCTCGTGGCAGGAGGTGGAGCTGAGCCACTTGACCGTGCCGTCGGCCTGCCGGGCCCCGGTCCAGGCCGCGTAGCGCTCGACGTCGTCCTCGGTCGAGGCCGTCCAGCTCACCAGCACGCCGTCGGCGCGCGGGGTGGCCTTCACGCCGGTGACCGGGCCGGGCGCGACGTGGTCGCCGGTGCGGACGACGAGCGGGGCGGACAGCGCCGACTCGTTGCCGGCCGGGTCCACCGCCGCGACCGCGTACGTCACGTACGTGCCCGCCGGCATGTCCAGGTCGTGGCAGATGCCGCCGGTGCTGGTCTCGTCGCTCTCCTCGGCGCAGGTCACGCGGGTGAGCGCGGCCGGGTCGAGGGTCTTGCCGGGCGAGCGGTAGACGCGGTAGGCCCCGCCGTTGGAGAAGTCCTCGTAGAAGCCGTCGGGCTGCTTCCAGTACACGTCGGTGTAGCCGACGCGGACGACGGAGCCGAGAGAGGTCGGGGACTTCGGCGGCGTCCGGTCGACGCCGTCGCCGGTGACGGCGGCGTACGCCGACGGGTTGCCGAGGGCGTCGAGGGCGCGGACCCGGTAGTGCCGGGCGGTGTTCACGGGTGCGTCGGTGCGGTACGACGTCGTGGTCGTCGTGCCCAGCAGCTCGAAAGGGCCGGTGGCCGCGGAGGCGGCGTACACCTCGTACTTGGCGGCGTCGGCGATCCCCTGCCAGGCCAGGGTGGCCCACCACGCGTCGCCGGTGACCGTGAGACCGGTCGGCGCCGCCGGGCCCGTGCGGTCCACGGTCACAGCGGTGGCGTCGAGGCTGCCGGCGGACTCGCGGCCCGCCTTGTCGACGGCGCGGACCTCGTACAGGAAGGTCTGGCCCGTGGCAGGCGTCGCGTCCACGAAGGACCGTGAGGTGAGCAACGACGAGCCGCTGACCTTCGCCCATTGGGTGGTGCTCAGCCGGCGGTACACGCGGTAACCGGCGAAGTCCATCTCCTTGTTCGCGGCCCAGCGCAGGGTGGTCTTCGTGGTGTCCCGGTTGTACGCGGCGGTCAGACCGGTCGGGGCGAGCGGCTTGACCGTGTCGACTGCGGCCTCGGTGCGCGGGGCGTAGGTGAACCCGGCGTGGGCGAGGCCGGTCCAGGCGACGTAGTCCACGCGGATCGTGTGCTTGCCGGCCGGGATGGTCAGGTCGACCGTCTTGCGGGCTGTGGTGGAGACGTTCTTCCACAGGTCGATCTTCCGCACGCCGTCGACGTAGACGCGCATGCCGTCCTGCGTGGCGGCGGAGAGCCGGAAGGGGCCGCCGGAGCCGAAGTCCCGGGTGAGGGACCAGCGGACGGAGAAGTTGTCCTTGGGCAGGGTGACGCCGGTCGGGTCGCCATACCCGTAGTTCTCGCTGATGGCGGAGTCGCAGGCGGTCAGCTTCGGCGTGCCGCTGAAGGTGGTGTTGCCGAAGTACTGCGCCCTCCAGACGGGAGAGGTGCAGGTGACGGCCGCGGAGGCCGGGGCGGCGGTGATCAGGCCGCCGGTGGCGGCGAGGGCGGCTGTCGCGGCCAGCGCGGTCAGCCGAGTACGAGTCATCACAGAGAGTGGGGCCCCTTCCGGACCATGGAAACAGGTGAAACAGGTGAAACAGGTGACGCCTGTGTGACCCATGAGGCGGGGGCAGGGTTGCCCCGCCCCTCACCTTTTTTCACGCCCGTCGGTTCGGTGGGCGGCGACAGCAGTCGCTGCTGGGGGAGGGCCTGGTGATGCAGGGCTATGGCCGCACCCGGGTTTGCCTCGCCCTGTTCCGCCGTGCCCGGCCGGGGCAGCCTGTGCGCGCAGAGGAAGAGCGCCCCGGCCTGCTCGACGACGTCGACCGCCCGGCGGAGCAGGCGCTTGGCCCCACTGTTTGCTGTCAGGTCACGAGTCGCAGTACGTCCGCCAGGCCGCGCTCTCCGGTGCGGTGTTCCGCCGGCAGGATGTAGGTGCGCAGGCCGCAGGCGGCGGCGGCGCCGTCGCGGACGGGGTTGTCGCCGACCATGAGGGTGGCGCGGGGGTCTGCGCCGAGGTCGGCGCAGGCCTTGAGGAAGAGCTGCGGGTCGGGCTTTTCGCGGCCCTGCTCGTAGGAGATGACGCAGGTGTCGATCAAGGCGTCCAGCCCGTGGTGGGTGAGGTGGGTGCGCAGGTCCTAGGCGAAGTCGCTGACGATGGCGATGCGCAGTCCGCGTTCGTGCAGGGCGCGCAGGACCGGTTCGGTGTCGGGGTAGGGGATCCAGGCGTCCGGGGCGGTGAGTTCCCGGTAGGCCGTCTCCTCCGCGCCGCGCAGGAAGTCCACCTGCTGCGACCATCCCCACATCGCGCGGTGGTGCCAACGGGCCTCTTGAAGCACCCGGTGCTCGTGGCGGGCGAGCCAGGCCAGCAGGGCGGCCGGGGAACCCGCGAAGGGCACAGTGCCCGACAACTCAAGGGCCTGGGACCAGACCGGAGTGCCCCGCCATTCCTCCAGCACCGGTTCGGCGCGCATGTCCATCGCGACGATGGCGGCCCGCACCGGCCGACCCCGCCCGTCGATGGCGTAGAGGCCGTCGCCGTGCCCGGCCAGCCCCACCGCGGCGACGGACCGCCCCACGCCTGGGCCCGCCTGTGCGAGACAGTCGGCGATGGCCTGGTGCGCTGTCCGCCACACGTCGTCCATGTCCCGCTCGACCCAACGGGGGTGCGGTGTGCTCAGGGGAAGTGTGCCGCTTCCCCGTGCCACCGCTCGGCCGGTGGCGTCGAACAGCACGGCCTTGGTCACGGTGTGTCCCGCGTCGACACCGAGCACCAGTTCACGCGCCACCGCTCACACCCACCTCGGTTCGCGGGCATTGACCGCCACGGCGCACCTGCTGGAAGCGGCGAGTCCGACGGCGGCCGTGGCGTTGCGGCCGGACACCGGTACGACCGCCACGCCGCGGGCGGTCGCGGCGGCGATGCCGACGTTCTCCCGTCCCGCCCGGGCCGCGCAGACGGCCCGTAGCTGCGGAGCGATCCGGAGCACCTCCCAGGACACGGGTGCGAAGTGCAAGGCCGGTACCTCGGAATCGCCCACCGAGACCACGATCTCGCCGAGTGCTGCCATGGCCCCGGGCCCGTGCCACTCCATGGTCTGCTGCGCGTCGTGCTGCTCCGCCTTGTTTCCCGGCCAGTCGGCTTGGACCGGCCCGAAGCGAGGACCACACACCGCTGCCAGGGCGTCGACGTAGTACCCGGCAGAGATGAAACGATCACCGACGGACAGAACGCGCAATGCGGTCTCCTCGCGTGTCGAAGCCACACCGCCCCTGGGGCCGATCGTCCCACGTAGCCGGTCGGCACGCCCGGGACCCCCGGCGGCTTTCGGGCTCACAGCAGGCGACTCACACCCGCTGTCGACGGCCGCTTGGCGGACCTGTGACGGCCTGCTCCGAGCGGAAGGCCGAACTGGGAGGCACTGTCCGTCGAACGCCGTTCACCGGGCTCGAGGTGCACCCGCGAGAAGGCCACGAGGCGGGGCACGAAGTCGGCCGCGTCGCTTCCGTCGTGAGTGCTGCGGCTGACGTACGCCTGCGCCATGGCGGCGCCCGCGCGGGCGCCGGTGTTGGTGACCGTGATATCCACTGGGACATCACTTTCGTGCGTCGTGACGGACCGGTCACTGAAGTCGAACGTCGTGTACGACAGGTTCCATCCGAAGGGGTGGCCGGGCGTCAGCCGCTCTCGCTCGAACCAGCGGTAACCGACGTCGCTGCCCTCGATGTCGTGCGAGACTTCGAAGATCTCGCCGATGCGTTCCATGTTTGGGGTTCGACGTGGTCGTGGCCGGGTCCTTCTGCTCGGGCCGCGGGAGCTGCTCGATCTCCGCGCCGCGCCCTCATTGGTAGAACGCGGCGATGACTGCCTGGATCTTCGCTGTCCAGGGGATGCGGAGGGCGCCTCCGGACTGCACGACGACAACCGTGCACGGGTTGGCGTCGGCTACCGCTTCGATCAGCGACTCCTGCCCGTCGGGCAATGTGAGGTCCTGCGCGTCGAGGCCCTCGCGCCATTCCTCAGCGATGACGACGACCAGGTCGGCGTCCCGCGCGCGGCCTCGACGGCGGCATCGACGTCGAGGCCGTCGTGGAAGTCGACGTGGGCGGCGGGCGCTTCGGCGCGGATCGCGTGCAGCGGCGAGGAGGGGTGGTGGACCCGGTCGGCCCAGACCCGGTCGATTCCGGACTTCTCGGCCGACCGAGGATGAGCTGCGAGGCCTTCTTCGTGCGGCCGTGTACGTGGCAGAACAGCCGCTCCGGCGAGCACGGCGCGTTCGGCCGCAGCCACGTCAAGACATCCACGGCCAGGACCAGTCGCCCGTCAGGAAGCTGCGGGAGCGGAGGGCCGGCCAGTACCGTCCGCAGGCTGTCAGCGTCGATCCGGCCGTGATTGAGCCCGTCATACATTGCTCCGTGCCCACGGCGGTGCTCCGGCAGCAGTGTCAGCCCCACTGCGGACTTCACGCTCCGTCCGCGCACAACGCGACGTCTGACGGCTCGAACAGTTCATCGCGAAGGCCACCTGCACGTCCGGCGAATCCCCAGCCGAGCGAATACGTTCGATACATGGTTCGAGATCTGGCACCATGTGCGGCATGACGACGAACCGAAAGGTCCATGCCGCGTAGACGGCCAGGGCACCCCCGGGCCGGCATCTCCCGCCACCGGACATCAGACGCAAAGCCGGTCATCGACGGCTTGTCTGCACGCGCACTGTCCGAGATCTTCCGTCTCGAGCGCACCCGCAATTATCTGCAGCCGGGGGACGTCCACGCAGCCGTGCGCTTGTGGAAGGACTACGTCCACCGTCCCGAGCGCGAGCTGTGGCACGACTACGAGTGGGGCAACGTGCACTGGTACTGCTGCGACGACCCTCTCGAAGCCCGCGCTCTCCTCGACACGGTGATGCAGGCCATTTCACCCCGAAGCGCACGCGAACTCCGCCAGATCATCAGCCGGTTCGACGCCGTCTGGAACCAACCATCGCCGCCATACAACGCAGACGTAGGTTAAGTAACAAGCCCTACCCCCTGATCCGCACGAACTCCGTGGCGGTACGAGCTCTACCGACTGACGCGGATTTCCGGGGCGTTGGCCGTCGGTCGCCGGGTGTTGGCGGCCCGAGCCAGGCGGTCGCGAATGGCGCGGCGGGCGCGGTCGCGGGCTTTGGGGTCTCCGAGGAGCTGGCGGGTGAGTTTCGATTCGAGGATCGCGCCGTGCAGTTCGAAGACGAGTTGGTCGATGTCCGTGTCCGGGACGAGTTCCCCGAGGCGGACAGCCAGGCGTAGTTGTTCGGCCGCCACCTGGAGGCCGCGCCGCAAGCCATTGCGGAGCGCATCGCGGACGGGGCCGGGGCGGGCGTCGAACTCGTGCGCCGCCGCGGCGAAGAAGCAGCCGCCGGCGAAGACGTCTGGCGCGGCGCCTCCGTCATCGCTCTCGCCGCCCTGCTCCTTGCCGCAATCCTCGGACGCGCAGGCACTCGACAGCCTCGCGTGTGGTGATTGAGCAGGCGCCAGTCGCGGACCGCCTTTGCGACGCAGGCAGCCGGAGGTGTTGCATTTGGAGACCGTCGATATGATGTGGATCACTCTCTGGCTGCTTCGGGTCGGGTGTGCGCGATCATGATCGGAATGGACGCTCGTTTCGTTGGCATCACTGAGCTGGTCAAGGCCCCGTCCGTGGCGGTCGTAGTCGACGTCATGCGTGCTTTCACCGTGGCTGCCTGGGCCTTTGCCCAGGGGGCGGAAAAGATCGTTCTCGCTGAGTCGCTGGACGACGCTCTGGCGATCAAGGCTCGCCACCCGGATCGGGTGGCGCTCAAGGACGGGCCGCCCGCGCCTGGGTTCGACATGGTCAACTCGCCGGGCCTGTTGCGGTCCGTTGACCTTGGCGGACGGACCGTTGTGCAGAAGACCACAGCAGGGACGGTCGGCGCCCTTGCGGTCAAGGAGGCGTCGCTGGTGCTGTGCGCCAGCTTCGTAGTGGCGGAGGCAACGGCTCGGCTCTTGCGGACACGCAAGAGTGACAGTGTCACGTTCGTGGTCACTGGCGACGATGGACAGGCCGATGAAGACCTGGCGTGCGCTCAATACATCGCTCGGAGAGCCACCGAGGCTGGGACGGATGCTGCTGAGTTCCTTCGCCGCGCTGTCGAGTCGCGCGCCGCCGCCGAACTGGCAGAGGGTGTGCGTCAAGGAGTTCATCCTTATGACCTTGCACTCTGTCTTGAGCTCGACCGGTTTCCCTTTGCCATGGTGGCGGCCTTGGAAGACTCGCTCATGGTCCTGCGTCCGTGCGCCGTGCCTTCGCCGGCCGACGACGCCTCGATCTGAAAGGCGATGTCAGCCGCAACGGCGGCTGCCGGCTTGTCCGATGGGGCCGCCGACCGCCAGGGGTGGGGGTGGAGAGGGGTGCTGAGCTCGGGTCATCCCGCGGGCGCTCGCCGACTCGTGGCCGTTGGCCGGGAAGGCGCCACGCTGCCGAGGTCCCGGACGGTGTCGCCGTTCGGGGTGCGGGCAACGTCGGTCGGGCAGGTGAACGGTGGCAACGCCCGCGCGACCGGGGTCTGTACGGCCCGGTACTGGGGGTAGTTCGGGGTCTCTCCCGCAGCCGCCAACCGGACAGGAAAGTCTCTTCCAGTTGGCTGTGTGGGCGACCTCCTCATGGTGGTCGTCTCGTCCTTGAAAACGTCAAGCGCAGGGAAGATCGGGGCGGTTTCATCTCCGTGTTCGAGTGATTACTGTGCGTTTTGATCTTTGGGTGGCTGGTGGTCCATCCTGGCGCGGTGACTGTACTCATCACAGGGGCTACCGGCTTCGTGGGTTCCCGCCTCGCGCACGCCCTCCTCACCGGCCGGGGCCAGCGCCTTGTCGCTGTCGGGCGGGGAAGCCTCGCCACTGCTCAGTCCCGCATTGTGGAGGCGGTGAGCGCGCACGGGCGCCTTGATGAGTCGGCACGACGCCGGTTGCGTTGTGTGGGCGGTGACATCACCCAGCCGTGGCTGGGCATGCCGCCTGCCGTCTATGCGCAGCTGGCGCGTGAGGTCAGCGGGGTGTGGCACTGTGCCGGTGACATCGCGCTGGCTGGTGATCGTGAGCGGCTGTTCGGCGTGAACGTGCAAGGCACGGCCAACGTGCTGGACTTCGCGGAGCTGACAGGGCACGCGTGCCGCGTGGTGCATGTGAGCACCATCGTGGTAGCCGGCCGCCGTGCCGACGGCAGCGTGCTCGAGGACGACCTGTGTCAATCCCCTCGAACTGTGGAGACCTTCCTATGCAGCCAGCTCCTCGGTGAAGCTGGCCCAGTAGTCGTGTTCGTAGTCGATCGGGCTCTTCCAATGGCACACGCTGTGTAGCCGACGGGTGTTGTAGAAGTCGGTGATCCAGGTCGCGATCCTGATCCGGGCCGCGGCGCGGGTGGCGAAGGTGTGCCGGTGGACGTACTCGACCTTCAGCACGCTGTTGAACGCCTCGCTGACGGCGTTGTCGAAACAAGATCCGACCCGGCCCATGGACTGGAAAACGCCCAGTCGGCGGCAGGCCCGGCGGAACCTCCGTGAGGCGTACTCGGCGAGTTCAACCAGTCGTTGCAACACCGGGCTGTTGCAGCGAGCGTAGTTGCTCTT
>NZ_JBHVDX010000036.1:0-57576 GCF_042802555.1 Streptomyces sp. NPDC057474
TCGATCAGCTCCTGCTCGTTCTCGACCAGCAGCGCCCGCAGCCGCTGCAACTGGTTGACGCGCCAGTCCAGTCCGCGGGTGACGCCGGTGTTGAATGTCGCACGAAGGCGGCCGACGACCTCCGCGGCAGTTTCGGTCCGGTGCGTCCTCGGCTCGGTCGCCTGTGTTGTGGTCATGGGGTGTGCTCCGTTCTTGATGCAGGCCGCGCCGTCAAAGGCGTTCGTGGCATGCCGTAGTACCGGTGATGGGCAACCCGGTGGATGACGGATGAAGGGTCAGTCCGTGCCTTCACTGTAGCCCTATGTACGCGCCAGCGCGAACATAGGGCAGGGGTTATTCTTTCCTTATGGCCAGTCGCACCTCATCCCCCCTCGTCCACCCCGACACGGACGACCTCGACCTCTTCAAGATCATGAGCGCGCTGACCGACGAGACCCGGCTCACCATCGTCGTCACCCTCTCCGTCTCCCCCGGCCTGGCCTGCAGCGGCTTCACGCAGGACGTCACCGCCTCCGTACTCACCCGCCACTTCCGCGTCCTGCGCGAGGCCGGTCTCATCCGGCAGCACGACGTCGGCACCCGCCGTTTCAACACTCTGCGCAAGGAAGATCTGGACCAGCGCTTCCCCGGACTGCTCGACCTCGTCCTCAAGGAGAGCGTCGGCCGCGTGGAGCCTTACGTGAACGCCGAGTGCGCCTGACCCTCCGCGGCGCCCCTCCGTGGCCGTGACGAACCGGACCCACCGCAGCCAGGCGTCCAGCCTGCGGTCGGCTTCGATCACGTCGAACAACACCCCGTGCGCTGAGCGGCAGTAACCGGTGCCCCAGCAAGGCGATACGCCACCGGCCCCGACGTACCCGCTTACACGGAGGCGACGTACTACGCCGAACCCGGTTCCCCGTCGGCGGAGGCACTACAACTGCTGGCCAGCTGGGGCACCGACGCGACAAGGGCGGGAGCCGGGATGCCGCCGGCACGCACGCCTTGATGAACAGTTGATCATCGGTAGTTGGCTGCGCGCTACGCCCAGCGTCCTTTCGCACGCCAGACACCTCCGGGGGCGGTGTCGGATTACCGTGCGTTGGCGTCGGCGAAGACCTGCTTCCACGCGGACATCGTCATCGGCAGGCCCCACTGGTTCAGCCACACCATCGCCGGCTCCCACCTGCCATCGGCCGTCGTCACCAGCAGCCGGCGCCGCTCCTCCGCATCGAGGCGGGCCACCGGCACCCACCGGCCACCCATCCGCACCCGGGGGGCGGCCGGGTCCTCCACCAGCAGCGACCGGCGCGTCGGGATGTAGAAGCCGCGCGAGCGCCCATAGTCGAGCATCTCGGCCCGGTCCCACTCCAGGTAGTCGCGCACATCCCGCAGCACCGGCACCGGCCAGTACACCGCCCGGCCCGACCTCCCCTTGGAAATCGCGTGCGGCAGCACCGCTCACGCGTTGACGATCCCCGACGCCGCAGGCGGCAGCTCCGGTAGATCGAACACCGTCAGCGCGGAGTGCTCGCACAACCGCAGCCCCGTACGGACCATCGAATCCGCGTACGCCGCGTTCCGCGCCGCCCACCTCCCACGGAACCCGCGCCTCGGCATCTCCTTCGAGTCGAAGCCGCACAGCCCGACATTGCGCCAAAGCCGATACGACTTCGGTGGCAGCCACTTCACCTCGCGCCGTGGCCCCATGTGCGACGTCTCGGCTGGCACTTGCCGCACCACCGTGCCGCCAGCCCCGCCCCGCCACGGCGACCACACCGAAACCGCGCGCTGACGGATGGGATTGGCCCTGACGAGGTCCTGCTCGATCGCCCACAGGTAGAACCGGTTGACCGTGGACACCTCCCGGTCCCAGCTGGTGTCTTCCAGACGAGGCCCATGGTCGTCGCGACGACGCCACCACTCGTACGCCGCCCGGTCATCCATGGTCGCATCGCGCCAGTCACGCCGGCCTCGCGCCAACCACAGGAAGTCGAAGAACGTACGCAGGTCCCGGGCATGGGCGGCCTGGGTGTTCCACGGCGAAGACGCCAGCCACACCGAGAAATACCGGTTCAGCGCCGCGTCGTACACGCCCGCCGGACTGATCAGGAACGGCTGCCCCTCGGGCACCCCCATCTCGTCCAACCCCTCACCGAGATCGGCGAACAGGGCGCTGAACTCCCGCATGAACGGGGTCTCTTCGCGCGGCCACGCCAGGTTTCGACGGGTGAAATGCACTCGCCAACCAGTGATCGACATGACGCTGGACGATAGTCCGTGGACAGCTCAACAGCGCATAAATGAAGTGGGATGGCTACCGGGCACTGCTGGGCCGGTGGGTCGGCGACCCTCGCATGCGTACTGGTGACCGTCACCGTCGCCCCGGTCCTGCTCCTGGTCCGTCCTAGCTTCGCTCCCGCAGGCGGCAAGCAGCACCGCCGCTAGTGGTGACAAACGCGCTGCGCTCGCGCCGACCTGCGGCCGCTTAGGCGGCACGGCGGATGAAGGGCTGTCAATGAGACACGCGTAGTAGCTCACATAAATGGAGAACTCGTGGCGTGCGGCGGCGTCGAACCTGGCCCGGGTCAGTACTTCTTGGTCTGGGTCCTGCTGCCGTGCTCGGTCCCAACCGGGCGGGACCCGACCGGACGAGCCGAGGGTGTTTTGCCACGAGCGCAGCAGCCTGTCGAGCGCCTGCTGCCAGTCTCGGGGTCCGACCCAGGGGGAGGTTGACCAGCACAACGCGAGGCAGCCGCTCGGCTTGAGCCAGGTATGGGCGCGCCGGGCGACCAGAGAGCGCCGGTTCGGAGTCTACGGCCCAGACGTCCGTGAACCGGTCGCGGAGGGGGAAGGCGAGTTGGCCGGTGCCGCAGGCCAGATCCAGCAGGCGTCCGCGCCCTGAGGGGGCGGCCCGGCGTGCGAGGTCGGCGATCAGCGCGTCGGGGTAGGGGAGCCGAAGGCATGACCGAGGTGGTCCGCGCCAAGGCAGACGCCGTCGGCGCAGCCCACATCCGGGCGGTCACCGTCCGTGCCGAAGAACTCGATGCCGAGCCGGGCAGCTTCGAGCTGATCGTCATCGGCTATGGCGTCAGCCCACGGCAGAGGTCACGGCTGTCCGACGAATCGGCGACGAGAGCCTCCACGCTTGTCCGGATGCGCGCGTCCTGCAGCACGGGAAGCCGGAACGCCGCGCCCGGAACGCCGCGCCCGGGACGCTCTCGAGCAGGTCGAGCAGGAGGGACTCTGCGCGTGAGCGCGTGTCCGCTCCCTGTTCCGGCCGGAACAGGGCCGGGCCGCACGGCCGGACTGCTGTTCGAGCTTCGCCCTGTGTACCTTCGTAGCAGGGCGCGAGCTCTACATCTACGAAGGCAAGAGGGCGATGGCACACGCACCGTCCTCGCCCCTGCTGGGCGAGGCTGACCGGAAGGCACGCTGAACATGACCGGGCAACGCGACCGTTGGGCGGAACTGACCGGCGGAGAAGCGGGAGAGGAGTACGCTCAGCGTTTCGCGCGGCTCGCTGAATCAGGCCACGACATCCACGGCGAGGCCGCCTTCTGCGCCGCGCTGCTGAAGCCAGCCGCTCGGATACTCGACGCCGGCTGCGGCACCGGTCGGATCGCGATCCGGCTCGCCGAGCTGGGCCACTACTGCACCGGCGTGGACGTCGACCCCTCGATGCTCGCCGTCGCCCGCCGCGATGCCCCCACGCAGGAGTGGCTCCTCGGTGACCTGGCCCGTCTGGACGCCCTCGACCTGAATCCGGGCTTCGACCTGGCGCTCGCCGCCGGAAACGTCATCCCCCTGCTGGCCCCCGGCACCGAATCAGCCGTCGTCCGGCAGCTGGCCGCCGCACTGCGCCCCGGCGGACTGCTGGTCACGGGTATGGGACTGGACGCGGCACATCTGCCGCTGCCGGAACCGCCGCTGACCCTTACGGAGTTCGACCACTGGTGCGCCCAGGCCGGACTGACCCTGCGGCAGCGCTACGCGACCTGGAGCGGCGATCCCTACTACCAAGGCTGCGGCTATGCCGTCAGCGTGCACTCCCGCCCCACCATGTGAGTCCGCCCTACCAGTGACTGTCCCCTTCGGGTAGAAAAACACGCCTGGGCCAGGGCACAGACGAAGGCTTCGGACGAAGACCGGGGTCCGGCATACTCCGCGACGAGTCGGCTGGTCGGCGATCGCCGACCACGTCGGCGCACGACGGTGGCGCCCGGGCCCGTGTTCGCGTGATCCCACGCCCTGATCGTCTACGCCACGGGGACGGAACATCACCCGAGCTCCGCCGCCGTCCCCGTGTGACGGGGACGGCGAACGTGGCCGCGTACAAGGTGGTTTCTGTGGCGTGGACGAGGCGTCACGCGTAGAGGACGGCCTGGGCCGCGATGTGGACGACGAGCAGGTCGTCCCCGAAAAGCACCAGGGCGACACCGGTGACGGGGACGGCGAACGTGGCCGCGTACAAGGTGGTTTCTGTGGCGTGGACGAGGCGTCGCTCGAGTCCGGTGAGGTCGGCGCCCACGGGGGCAGTGGCGTGGCCGGCCGCCAGGCGAGGCGGCACCGAGTAGTAGCACGGTCGTTTCCGGCACGACGTGCACGGTGAGCAGCGCGTCGTCACCGAAGGGCTCGTACGCGTCCTCCCCGCCTATGCCACGGCCTCGTCCTCGGCCCAAGCCCCCACCACGTCCCCGGCCATGGCCGCTGCCGTCCACGTCGAGCAGGTATCCCACGGCGAACAACTGTCGCGCAGCCCGGCTCGCGCGTCACTCGAAGTCACGAGTCGAAGGAGTCCAGACGCCGTCGACGTCCACCGGGCCGTGCGGACCGAGTGCCTCATTCTGACCCCCTGATGACTCGACGCCGCCCGTGGGCATGACGGGCGGCGCGCGCGAAGACGGGTCACTCCCGGTACTCGTGGCGGCGAGGTTCAGATCCAGAGCGCCGACGGGAGCCGGCCCTGTGTGTCGGTGGGCCGCTCCCGTCGCGCCTTTCGTCACCGGTCAGAAGTCGTCCGGTGTCCTGATGCGGTCGCGGATCCAGACGCCCGCGGGCTTGAGGGAGGACGTGCCGGTCCACGAACCGTTGTTGGCGCAGGTCCCCGGCCTGAAGACGGCGCCGCTGCGTTCGTCGTCGGAGAAGTTCCAGTTGACCCAGCTGATCTTCTTGGCCGCCAGCAGATCGAGGTAGCGCTGCGACATGGCGAAGTCGTTCGCGCCCTCACCCGCGTAGTTCTGGGTACCGAACTCGGTGACGAAGACGGGTATGCGGTCGGCCGCGCGGGAGAGAGTCTGGAGGTACTCGTCCCGGTGCGAGTACGCGTAGAAGTGGAACGTGTACATGATGTTGGCCGCGTTCACCTGGTTGTTGACCACCTCGGACTCGTTCGAGCCCTCCGATACGCCGAGCGAGGACCATGCGCGGGTGCCGACCAGGATCGGGGTGTTCGGGTCCTTGGCCCTGATGACGGGGATGAGTTGCTCGGCGTAGCTCTTGATGCGGGACCAGCTCACCCCGCTGGGCTCGTTCGCGATCTCGTACAGCAGGTTGTTCTTGTCGCGGTGACGCTGGGCGATCTCGGAGAAGAAGGTCTTCGCGCGGGCGAGGTTCTGGTGCGGGTCTCCGGGGTCGAGCATGTGCCAGTCGACGATGGCGTACATGCCGCGGGCCGTGGCCTGCTCGATGGCGGAGTGGACCAGGTCGGTGAAGCGGCGCGGATCGGTCTCGTAGCCGCCCTCCTGGACGTACATGGAGATGCGCAGTACGTCGGCCCTCCAGTCGGTGGCGAGAGCGTTGAGCGAGCCGTTGGTGACGCATTGGCTGTACCACTGCAGCCCGTGCGTGCTCATACCTCGGAGCTGGATCGTTTTTCCCTGCTGGTTGCAGAGTTTGGTGCCGCAGACCACGAGCTGTCCGTTGGCGGCGATGGGGGTGGCTGCCGACGGGGCCGTGGTCGCGGGCGGGGGAGTGGGGGCCGCGGGGCCGGCCTGTGCGGTTCCTGGCGTCAGGATGAGGCCGAGAAGGAGCAGCACGGCGACGAGCAGGACGGATCGTGCCGGTCTCATGGGGGACTCCTGGCGGTCTGTGGAGGACGATCGACGGTCGTCGATCGGGCCTATGGGTGCACTAACTGGTAGGAAACTTTCCTAACAGAAAGGGAATTAGCAGTTGGTCCGGACCTTTGCAAGAGATGTGGCAAGACCGCCCCGATGACGTGTCGGCCAACTGGCCTTCCCGACGACGGCGATATCGCTTGGTTCCGACGCGGGATGAGCCCTCATCGAAGCCCGGGCAGTCACGCCTGCGCGACTGCCCCAACTGCCCCAACTGCGCCTGCTGCGCCTGCTGCGCCCGCCGCCCTGCGCGTCGAGCACGGCCACAGTGCTCTCCGCTCCCGCTCTGCACCCAGCGCATGCCCGGGGAATGCATCGAACCCGTGGCCACCCATGGCCATGCGTGTCACACCCCCGCCGCATGCGCGGTCATACGGGTGGAAGCAGTTCATGAGCCCGCTGACCCGAGAAGTGCGGCGATGACCAAGCGCGCTCCCGAGCCTGCGGCGGCGAGGGCCGACTTGGTGATGCCACCCGTCGAGACGAGTGCCGACGCGTAGTCCTGACCGAGGCCCGCTGCTGAGGCGGCTTCAGGGGACTGCCGCGCGGCTCGGTCAGCCAGGCCGTCCTGCACAACGCGACCTGGACAGTCGTGATGATCCGCTCCGGAGAGGAATGAAGCGATGACGACGCTGGACGGGAAACCCGCGAGCAAGGTCGCGCGCGCGGACACCGCCACCGAGGTCCCCGCCACCGAGGTCCCCACTGGCGGGCAGGACGCCTATCGGCAGGCTCCCGCCCAGGTGGCCGCCCGGCTCGGCGTCGCCCCAGGGATGGGGCTGAGCGCGGGGCAGGCATCCGAGCGCACGGCGGTCTGGGGCGCCAACCGGCTGTCCGAACCCGCCCGGCGCCCGGAGTGGCTGAAGTTCCTGGACCAGTTCCGCAACTGGCTCATCGTCATCCTGCTGATCGCCGCCGTGGTGGCCGGAGCCATCGGTGACATCAGGGACGCGGTGGTGATCACCGTCGTTCTGCAGGTCAACGCCGTGCTCGGCTACTGGCAGGAGCGGCGGGCCGAGCGCAGTCTGGAGGCGCTGCGCCGGATGCTGGTGCCCATGGCGAAGGTTCGCCGCGACGGCACCGAGCAGGTGGTGAGGGCACAGCTCCTCGTGCCCGGAGACGTGGTCCTGCTGGAGGCCGGCGACCGCGTACCGGCCGACGGTCGGCTGACCGTCGCGGAGACGGTCGAGGTGGACGAGGCGGCCCTGACCGGTGAATCCCAGCCGGTCGCCAAGGGCTTGACGGCCGTCGACCACACCTCGACCGCCCCGGTGCCGCTCGCCGAGCGCACCAGCATGCTGTTCATGAACACCGCGCTGACCCGGGGCCGTGCCCAAATGATCGTGACGGCCACCGGAATGCGCACCGAAGTCGGCGCCATAGCCGAGGCGTTGCGCACCGGAACGGAGCCGCCGAGCCCGCTCCAGGTCCAACTGGACAGCCTCGGCCGCCGGCTGGCACTGCTGAGCGGAGTCGCGGTCGTCGCCTATGCCCTGAGCGCATGGGTGCGCGGCGAGCCGCTCTCGGACATCGCGCTGCAGGCCGTGGCCCTGGCCGTCGCAGCGATCCCCGAAGGGCTGCCCGCCGTACTGGCCCTGACGCTGGCACTCGGTGTGCACCGCATGGCCCGTCGCGGTGCCATTGTCAAACGACTGGCCTCGGTGGAGTCGCTCGGGGCGGCGACGGTCGTGTGCAGCGACAAGACCGGGACGCTCACCCTCAACGAGATGACCGCGCGGACCCTGTGGACCAGGGGCAGGCTCTACGACGTCACCGGGGAGGGGTACGGGACGACAGGCGCCCTCCGCCGCCCCGGCGCGGATCACACGTCTCCCCCCGACGATCTCCGTGACGCGGTGCTCCCCTTCGCCCTGTGCAACGACGCACGCCTGACCGACGGTTACTTCATCGGTGACCCGACGGAGGCCGCACTGGTCGTCCTGGCGGCCAAGGCCGGTGTGGACGCCGACTGGACGCGTACGGAGCTGCCCCGCGTGGGCGAGCTGCCCTTCGACGGGGCCACCAAGTACATGGCGACCTTCCACACCGAACCCGACGGCCGCACCCGCGTCCACGTGAAAGGCGCGGTCGACGTCCTGTTGGGCATGTGCACCGACGTTCTCACCCAGGACGGTGTGCGCGCCCTCGACGAAGGGCACAGGGACGAGGTCCGCGCCGTGACCGCGCGGCTCGGCGGCGCAGGACTGCGGGTACTGGGCGCGGCCACCGCCCTGATGGACGGCATGCCGAGCGCGTTCACCCCGGCCGCACTGCCCGGCCTGACCCTGGTGTCGATCGCCGGGATCGCAGACCCGCCCCGCCCGCAGGCACGGGACGCGATGGCGCTGTGCCGCACGGCGGGAGTGGCCGTGAAGATGATCACCGGTGACCACGCCGACACCGCGGCGGCCATCGCCCGCGAGCTGGACATCGCCGGTGACGTCATCACGGGCGCCGAACTGGACCGGATGACGGAGGAACAACTCGCCGAGCGCGTCGACGACATCGGTGTGTTCGCCCGTGTCGCCCCGGAACACAAGGTGGTGATCGTACGAGCACTGACGAACCGGGGACACATCGTCGCCATGACCGGCGACGGCGTCAACGACGCCGCCGCGCTCAAGGCCGCGCACATCGGTGTGGCCATGGGCATCACCGGCACGGACGTGGCCAAGGAAGCCGCCGACATGGTCCTCACCGACGACGACTTCTCCACGATCGTGCGGGCCGTCCGCGAAGGACGGGCCATCTACGCCAACATCGTCAAGTTCGTCCGCTTCCAACTGGCCACCAACATCGGCGCGATCCTGACCCTGCTCAGTGCCTCCCTGGCCGGTCTGCCCTCCCCGCTCACGGCGGCCCAACTGCTGTGGATCAACATCATCATGGACGGTCCGCCCGCGATGGCCCTGGCCGTCGACCCCGCCCGGGACGATGTGATGCGCCACCCGCCGCGCGACCCGGGCGAGCGGATCCTGGACGCCCGCCGGCTCCTCGCCATCGGCTGGGCCGGTGCGGTCATGGCCGCGGGCACCGTGACGCTCCTCGCCGTCGCCCGTTCGTACGTCGCCCCGGACACCGCCCTGACCATGGCGTTCACCACGTTCGTGCTGTTCCAGCTGTTCAACGCGCTGAGCGCCCGCACAGACGACGGCCCACTGCTGGGGCGCTACCAGTTCCGCAACCGCGCGCTGTGGCTGTGCCTGGCCGGCGTCCTCGCCGTACAGGTCGCCGTCGTCCAGCTGCCCTGGGCAGGCACGGTCTTCGGGACCGTGCCGCTGACCGTGACCCAATGGGCCCTGTGCCTGGGCACCGCATCCACGGTGCTCCTCGCCGAATACGTCCTGCGCGCCGCACGGTCGGCGCTGCGCGACCATCGTTGTCACACCATGGCGCGCTGACTTGTCTATGTGCTGACGGCTGAGGAACAGAGGGAATCATGCGTGAGATCCTGATCGTCGGTGGTGGCTACGCGGGCTTCTACACCGCGTGGGGCCTGGAGAAGTCGTTGCGGGCGGGCGAGGCGAGGGTGACGGTCGTCGACCCGCGCCCGTACATGACCTATCAGCCTTTCCT
This sequence comes from Streptomyces sp. NPDC057474, assembly GCF_042802555.1. Taxonomy (NCBI): domain Bacteria; kingdom Bacillati; phylum Actinomycetota; class Actinomycetes; order Kitasatosporales; family Streptomycetaceae; genus Streptomyces; species Streptomyces sp. NPDC057474. The sequence goes on from NZ_JBHVDX010000036.1 coordinate 9,675, forward strand.
GCCGGAGGTGACGGCCGGTTCGGTCGAGGCACGTCATGCCGCTGTGTCGTTGCGGCGTCATCTGCGTAGAACCCGGCTGGTCGCGGGGAGCGTGACGGAAATCCGGCACGCGGACCGGGCGGTCACGGTCCGGCCGGTGGACGCAAGCGACTACGAACTGCGCTACGACATCCTCGTCGTCACCGCCGGCGCTGTGACGCGAACCTTCCCCATACCCGGTGTGGCACAGCAGGCCATCGGCCTGAAGCACGTGGAGGAGGCGGTGGCCGTCCGCGACCGGCTGCTGACCGCGTTCGACCAGGCGGCGTCACTGCCGCCCGGCGCCGGGCGGCGAAGGCTGCTCACCGTCACCTTCGTGGGCGGCGGATTCTCCGGAGTCGAGGGCTTCGGCGAACTGCTGTCGCTGGCGACCGCGATGCTCAAGTACTACCCGGAGTTGAGCCTGGAGGACCTGTCCTTCCACCTGGTCGAGGCCCGGCACCGGATCCTGCCCGAGGTGAGCGACCGGCCGGGGGAGTGGGTGGTGCGCTCCTTGGAACGCCGGGGCGCACATGTGCACCTCGACACACAACTCGTCTCCGCCGTGGACGGGCACGTCGTGCTCTCCGACGGAGAGGAGTTCGACTCGGAACTGATCGTCTGGACCGCCGGCAACGCCTCGAACCCGGTCGTGCACAACCACACGGACCTCCCGGTGGACGAGCGGGGCCTACTCGTGGTCCGGCCCGATCTCCGCGTGGGCACCGACAGCGAGCCGATGCCGGACGTATGGGCGGCCGGGGACGATGCGGCAGTTCCAGACCTGGCGCTGCCGACACCGGGGGCGCGGACGGTGCCGAACGCCCAACACGCCGTGCGGCAGGGCAAGCGCCTCGCCAAGAACATCGCGGCCCACCTGCACGGGGGCAGGATCCGCAACTATCGCCACGGGAGCCTGGGCGTGGTGGCGACGCTGGGGCTGGGGCGAGGCATCTTCCAGTACCGGCGCATCGTCATCAAGGGATTTCCCGCCTGGCTGATGCACCGGGGATATCACGTCCTGGCCGTGCCCACCTGGGAGCGCAAGGTCCGCGTTCTCACCGTCTGGCTCACCGCGGCCCTGTTCGGCCGGGATCTGGTCTCCCTCGCCTCCGTCCAGCACCCACGGGACGCCTTCGTCACGAGCGGCAACCCGCGAACTGCTTCCCTCTCTGGAGCACACCATGGACGCGAGTGACGAGGCCGCACGCGGCCTGACCGCCATCGAGACATTTCTGTACCGGGAGGCTCATCTGCACGCAGCGCACCAGCGCGTGACGGATTTCATCGAGCGGGAGCCCGGTCTGACCCCGGAACAGAAGATCGATATCGAGCGCTGGTACCTCGACGAGCAGACATACGTGGCCCGCATGGTGACGGATCACATCGCCGACAGCATCAGCGCGGTGCACGAACAGCATCGCGTCCGCCTCGGGCGCTGGCTGAGAGGCACGATGACCGCGATGACCCTGATCACCGTCGCGATGGTCGGGCTGTGCGTGGTGATCGTGGAAACGGTGAGCTGAACCACCGGGCGTGCCCGAGCAGGCAGACGGGTACGTCTAGGAACGCTTGGCGCGGTACAGGCCCCGGCCGGCCCGCTGGACACGGGAGGCGCCGACCAGGCGGTCGAGGGTGCTGCGGACACCGTTGATGCTTCCGCTGTCGGTGTCACGGCCGAGCGCCGCAGCGACATCGCGGGCCCGTACGTCGGCATCGCCGACGCCCGCGAAGTACTCCATGATCTGCTCGGTGAGCTTGCCGTACGACTTCTGCCCGTGTGTGTCGGCGTCGGTGTCAGTGGGCTCGGCGGAGCCGCGGTCCGTCTGCGGTTCGGCGATCGTGGCCGGGTTGTTGCGCAGCAAGGGCTGGAGGGCACCGAGGGCCCGCTGTACCGAGCCGAGATGGGCCACGACCGCGGCCAGTTCCCTCTCCAGCGCCTGCTTCTGGATCTGCAGGCGGGTCAACTCGTCCTGAAGGCTCTCAGCGGTGACCTCAATGCTGTGCCCCGTTACAGAGACCATGTGTTCCTCTCCATCCGCAACTCCCGCCATCATAGGCAGTGAGTGAACACATGGTTGTCAGAAACCTGATGGCGCAGCTCGTCGGAGGGTCACACACCCCCCACCGTAGAGGCGAGAGGGGCTGCGAAGCGGGAACGTGAACCGAGGAACGCGGCGATCTTGCTCGGGCTGAACACCCACATCAACTTGTGGATGCCCTCCGTCGAGGCGGCCATCGTCATGAACGCGATGGGTTGGCCGGCTCGGTAGACCATCACGCCCGTACAGCCGTTGGCGTCGACGAACCGGGGCTCCGCTTCCCGCCAGAGCTTCGGATAGGTCACCATCTTGGCCACACGAGCACGGCCCAGTACGGGTATACGAGCGCAGCCCCGCATTCCGTTGCCGTCGGACAGGCTGACGGTATCGGGGGTGAGGAGGGCCTCCAGTGAAGCCACATCCCCCGTTTGGGCCGCTGAGACGAAGACGCTGAGGAGACGTCGGTGCTCGGCCGTGTCCACGCTTCCCCGCTGCTCCTCCGACAGATGCTTCCGCGCACGGCTCACGATCTTCCGTACGTTGACGAGGCTGAGGTGCAGGATCTGAGCGATCTCCGGGTAGGCGTAGTCGAATGCCTCGCGCAGTACGTACGCGGCGCGTTCCGTGGGGTTCAGCCTCTCCAGCACCAGCAGCATCGCCAGTTCGAGAGCTTCCGCGCGCTGCGCCCCCAACTCCGGGTCCGAGCTGGTGTCGACGGGTTCGGGCAGCCACGGTCCGATGTAGGTCTCCCGACGCACCCGCGCGGATTGCGCGACGTTGATGGCCAGGCGGGTCGTCGTGGTGGAGAGGAAGGCGACCGGGCTGATCACCACGGAGCGATCGGTCTTCTGCCAGCGCAGCCACACTTCCTGGACCACGTCCTCGGCCTCGACCGCGCTGCCGAGCACACGGTAGGCGATTCCGAAGAGACGCTTCCGGTGCTGCACGAAGACAGAAACAGCATTTTCGAGATCACTCGTCGTGGGGGACGGTTCGAGATCCATCGGCCTGCGGTCTCCGTTGAAAGTCACGGTTGCTCCAATCGCGTCTGCCTCACTAGACCGAGCAGGGCGCGTTTTTGTGACAGTGGTGGCGCAGTGGGAAGTGCCGGCCGTTCCAGGACGGCCGGTGTTCAGCCTCCGGCAGACACACGGTGTTCTCGTACGGTCGGCATGCCCCGCCGCTCACGTGCGGAACGGCGGGACGTCGTTGTCACTCGGTGCGCAGGCCCTCCGGGCGCATCATCCGCCACAGGGGTGGCAGGCTCACCAGGGTGACGAGCAGGACCAGCACCCCGCCCGCCCCCGCGTAGGGCAGGAAGATCCACCAGTCCTTGGCTTCTTTGTGCAGCATGCTGAGCATCACATGGCCCAGCGTCAGTCCGCCGACGGAAGCGAGCAGAGTGCTGACGACGACCGGGACGGCTGTCTGCCACAACACCGACCAGGCCAGGGTGGAGCGCCGGGTGCCGAACGCGACGAGGACCGACAGCAGACGCCTGCGCTCCCGGAGTTGCTCGAGCTGGGACACCAGCATGCTCGCGGCGATCAGGACCAGCATCAGCGTGCCGCCGACGAGCAGGCCGGTCTGGATCGACTCGTAGTCCTTGTCACGCTGTCGGTTCTGTCGTTCCCGCACCGCGATGGTCGGATCCACCTCGGCAGCCGTGTTGCGGATCTCGTCCGCCACGTCGGTCACGCGGGGATTCGTGAGCACACCCGCCCAGGTGGAGGCCCCTGGAAGGGGACCGTCCGGCAGCGCGCCCGGGGTGGCCAGGATCCCGTCGTGCCTCTCACCCAGGGGGTCGGGCACGGTCGAGACCACGGGGCTGTCCGCCGGCAGCGTCCATCGGACCGCGCGAGTCGAACCGGAGCTGTAGTCGTCGAGGGTGACGGCCTTGCCGGGCCTGGCCGTCTGATCGACATACCGACTGCCCGCGGTATCACCGGGATTGTGCGCGACGAAAGTGTCGCCGTCGCGGCACGAGGGCAGGCGGGCCATCTTCCGCAGCTGGGCGCAGTCGCCGACGGTCAGGGACGTCACCGACCTCTCAGGACCGCTCACGTACGCCTGGGTGAAGGCGAACGCCGTTGTCACGCCCGGCGTACGACGCAAGCCCTCCTCCAGCCGTGCGGTGGTGGCGGCGACCCCGTTCCCCGATATGAGGGTGAGGTCCGGAGTCCGGGCGGCGCCGGTGCTGCCGCTGCCTCCACTGCCGGAGGGGGTCATGAAGCTCTGCTGCATCGCACCGAACATCAGCTGGAGCACGATCGCTCCCGCCGTGGCCACCATGATGCCGCTGACGGCGCGTGACGCGGATCCGCTCGACAACTGCAGGCGGCGCACGGCGAGTTGCCACGGCACGGGGCCGCCCCGCAGGTGGGCCACGGCCGCCTCGACCAGCCAGGGCAAGAGCCCCGCCAGGCCGACCAGCACCAGCGTCACCCCGGCGGCGACAGGGATCGTGCCGATCTCCTGGGACCGAGCGGTGACCCGGTCGGTGAGCAGGAGAACCGCCAGGCCCAAGCCCGGCAGAACCAGCCGCCACCACAGTCGCCTTCGGCGCAGGCGGGCGCTGCGGACGACGCCCAGCGGTTCGACGGATATCGAGCGCATCGCGGAGAGGGTCACCGCGACCGAGGCGAACGGCACCACGACGGCGACGAGTACGGCCAGGTCGAGGCGCGGGACGATGTCGCTCGGGTAGGCGCCCACGTCCCAGAGCCGGACGTACGCCGCTGCCTGACGGGCCACCAGAAAGAGCGCGGCGCCGAGAACGACCCCGAGGACCGAACCGAACAGGGCCTCACCGGCGGCGATCCGGGCGACCATCGGACGGTCCGCGCCGACCAGCCGCAGCGCCGCCAGCCGCCGGTCCCTGCGGTCGCCCCCGAAGCGCACCGCCGTGGCGATGAAGATGCCGACGGGCACCAGAAGCACGACGCACACCGTCACCACCAGCACGTACAGCAACGCGTCGAGGGAATCGTGGCGGGGGACATACCCGAAGCGCGCGGCGCGTACGGCCCCGCCGTCGAGACTGATGCGATCGGTGCCCGCGTAGTAGTGCAGTTCGCTCGCGTCCAGCAGACCCGAAGGTGCGATGGTGCCCACGATCCGGTAGTCCAGACGCTCCTTCAGCAACGCGCCCGCGGGCGTGTCCAGCAGCTTCCGCAGAGCCGGGGAGACGACCATCTCGCCGGGGGAGGGGATTTTCGCGACGCCGGGCGGGGCGGGCGCACGTGGACCGTCGGCACGCAGGAACATGCCGCCCACACGGTCGGACCGGAAGTCGGTGTCACCCGAGTCCCACAGGAAGGAGGAGTCCGATAGCGGTACCGAGGACTCCGACACGGCATTGGACGGCCGGCGGGCGTCGCCGCGCTCGGTACGGGCGGACAGGACGTCCGGTGTGGACGCGGCGAGCAGCAGCAGCGCCACGCCGAGCGCCACCCCGGTGGCGGTGAGGACGGTCCTGGCCCAGCTTCCCCGGCCCCCGGCCGCGGCGAAGCGTATGCCCAGGCCGAGTTCACGGATCCACGCGCTTGCTCCGCCGGGCCTCTTCATGCCGCCCGGTGCGGGTGAGGCGGCACCGGTGCTGTGCGTACGGTCGTCGGGGGTCATACGACGGGCTCCATGTCCCGGGACCGCCCGTCCCGTACGACGATCTCCCGGTCCGCGTAGGCGGCGACGCGGGCCTCGTGGGTGATGAGGACGACGGCGGCGTCCGTGGACCGGGCGGCGTCCGTGAGCAGCCGCATCACACGCTCGCCGTTGAGCGAGTCGAGCGCGCCGGTCGGCTCGTCGGCGAAGAGCAGACGGGGGCTCGTGACCAGGGCACGGGCGACGGCGACGCGTTGCCCCTGGCCGCCGGAGACCTCGCCCGGGCGCTTGGCGGCGAGGTCGGCGACCTCCAGGCCTTCCATCCACTGCAGGGCGGTGCTCTCGGCGGCCCTGCGTTGCGTGCCGTTGAGGCGTAGGGGCAGCGCGACGTTCTCGACACAGGTGAGCTCGGGCACCAGCTGGCCGAACTGGAAGACGAACCCGAACTCGCTGCGGCGCAGCATGCTGCGTTCCGTGTCGTTCATCGCCGAGAGCTCGCGGCCGCCGTAGGTGATGGTGCCCGCGTCGGGTGCGACGATGCCGGCGAGGCAGTGCAGCAGGGTCGACTTGCCGGAGCCGGAGGGGCCCATCACGGCGACGACCTCGCCCGGCCGGACGGAGAACTCCGCACCGTCCAGCGCCTTGGTGGGTCCGTACGCCTTGTGCAGACCGTCGGCGACGAGTAGGGAGCCCGGGGACGTCATACGGCCACCGCCTTCCCGAGTGGGCCGAGAGGGGCCGACGTGCGGTCGCGGCCATGGCGAAGGCCGGGCTCCAGGAGCCCGAGAAGGGTGTTGCTGATTGACATAGCCGGGACTATACATGCGATGTATACATAGTGTGTATAGATGTGGGGTGGCGGGCGCCCTGATGCTGCCGACGGAAAGTGTGTTCATCCAAGATGTCTTCACACGAGACGGTGAAAGTTGTTTCAACGGTGGTTGTGGCGACCTGTATCGCCGGTGGGCGGTTGGTTCCAGGGGCGCAGTTTGTCGGGGTTGAGTACGACCCAGACCTGTACGACGCGCTGGTCGGCGATGTCGAAACTGATGACGGCGGCGACTTGGTGGTGGTAGCGGGCGACGAGTCCGGTGGCGCCGTTGACGGAGTGGGTGGTCAGTGTGGTGCGGGGGCGGTGGGCCAGGAGGGTCAGCAGGCTGTGCGCGACCTGCCTGTCGCCGTGGACGGGCCTGGTCAGTGCCCGGACCTTGCCACCGCCGTCGAAGAACGCGGTGACGTCCGGGCACAGCAGCGAGGCCAGTCGGTCGGCGTCCTCACTGATACATGCCTGGCGAACGGCGTGGGCGAGGGCGTCGTGCTGGGCCGGCGTCGTGGGCCGTGAGCGCCGCAACCGGAGACTGTGGCGGGCCTGGTCGGCGAGTTCGGCGCACTCCGGCGCCGTGCGTCCCACGATGTCGGCGATCGCGTCGGGAGTCATCCCGAAGACGTCGTTGAGTACGAACGCCGCCCGCTCGGCCGGCGGCAGACAGTCCAGCGCGTGCAGCACGACCCGACTGACCTCTTCCGGCGGAGCGGCCGGAGGATCAGCCCCGTCGGCCTTCGTCGCAGCCCTCTCAGTCTCCTCGGCCCCGTCGGCCCCGTCGGCCCCGTCGGCCCCGTCGGCCCCGTCGGCCTTCTCGACCCTCTCGGCGGATTCCGCCGCGGAGGCGGTGTCACCAGCCCGGCCGGGCATGGCCAGCCGGCCCAGGCAGAAGCCGCCGGCCGTTCTCGCGAGCCAGGACCGGGGCAGCGTGATCTGCCGGCGGACGGCGTCGGACAGCCCGTACCACCGCCGGTACGTCTCGTCGACGACTCTCTCGGCCTCGCCGGGACTGCCCAGCATCCAGTAGGCGACATCCAGCAGATACCGACGCTCCTCGACCAACTCCGCGATCGGCACCGCCTCAGCGTGATCCATACAGCAGCCTTCCTCTCACACCGCCCATTTCTCGCCTCGATCCGATAGACCGGAGACACGCGGATCCTGTGACATGGCCTTTCACCGCTTACCCGAGGCCGCACAGCCCAACGGTGTCCGGCGAAGGCCCTCGGCCACACGAATCGCACGGATCGTCCTATTCGGCGCCACCGGGAACTCGGCCGGATGTCACACTCGCGCCGGCTGCCCGGTCTCAGGTGGCAGCCCCCGGCACCTCTTCGTAGAGGCGGGACACTCCATGATCCGTTTCCGGGGCCTCCGGCCGAATGACGAACCCTGGAGGTTTGCTCCCATGGCTGCTGGACGAGGAGACGACGCCCTGCATTGGCGCGAACGGGCGGTTTGCCTACGCGTTGATCCCGATCTGTTCTTCCCCATAGGCGTGAGCGGCCTGACGCTCGCACAGGTCGACGAGGCCAAGGGCGTCTGTGGCCGTTGCCCTGTCGTCGAGCAGTGCCTCGACTGGGCCATGCGGGTAGGGCAGGTGGAAGGCATCTGGGGCGGCACCACGGAGAGCGAACGCCGGGCGATGAGGCGACGAGGGGCCCACCGCGTCAGGGGCACGATCACTACGGCGGGGTAGCGTCTCCGCGGCCCGGCATGTCACATCCGCGCCTCATGCCCGGTCTTACGGGTGGAAGAAATACATGAGCGTCGTGCGGAATCCGCACTGCCAAACGCAACCCTTTTGAACGGTTCACGAATGGTGGCAGAGGCATGGGTGACGGGGCTCGGGAAAACGAAGTGCGGACCGGAGGGAAGGGAGAAAGGCTCGCTGAATGGGCCGATGGACGCCTGGGCGTCTACAGTCTGGTCAGGGCGAAAACGCGGAGAGTTTTCCCGGACCACTGGTCGTTCATGCTGGGGGAGATATGCCTCTACAGCTTCATCATCATCATGGTCACGGGTGTGTATCTGACGCTGTACTTCCACCCCTCGATGGAGACGGTCGAGTATCAGGGCAGCTATGCGCCGCTGCGGGGCCAGTTGGTGTCGGAGGCGTTCAATTCGACCATGCACATCTCCTTCGAGGTCCGGGGCGGTCTACTGATCCGGCAGGCCCACCACTGGGCAGCGCTGGTCTTCGTCGCCGCCATGCTCGTCCACATGATGCGCGTGTTCTTCACGGGCGCCTTCCGTAAGCCTCGCGAACTCAACTGGTTGTTCGGGTTCTCGCTGCTGATCCTCGGAATGTTCGCGGGATTGACGGGATACGACCTTCCGGACGACCTCCTTTCCGGAACCGGACTCGCGGTCGTGAACGGAACGATCCTGTCCATCCCGATCGTCGGAACGTACCTCTCGATGTTCCTCTTCGGCGGCGAGTTCCCAGGCAACGATCTGGTGGCGCGCTTCCACACGATCCATGTCCTGCTCATACCGGCAGTCATGGTGGGACTTCTTGTCGCCCATCTGATCCTCGTCCTCTACCACAGGCACACACAGAATCCAGGCCCGGGACGGAGCAACAAGAATGTTGTGGGTCTTCCGCTCAGGGTGCGCGCGGTGAAATCCGTCGGGTTCCTCTTCCTGGTCTGCGGTGTCATCCTCGTCATGGCCGCCGTCGCACAGATCAACCCCGTGTGGCTTTACGGCCCCTACCGTGCCGACCAGGTTTCGGCCGGATCGCAGCCGGACTGGTACATGGGCGTGGCGGACGGGCTGCTGCGGGTCATGCCGGGCTGGGAAATCACGTTCTGGGGCCACACCCTGGCCCTGGACAACCTGATCCCGCTGCTGGTGGGCGTCGGTCTCTTCCTTGCCATGGGCGCGTACCCGTTCATCGAGTCCTGGGTGACCGGTGACGATCGTGAGCAGCACCTTCTCGACCGACCGCGCAACCGCCCGGTGCGAACGGCACTCGGCGTCGCATGGATCAGTTTCTACCTGGTGGCCCTGATCGGTGCCGCGAACGACATCATCGCCATCCGCTTCCATGTCTCGGTCAACGCGGTGACGTGGGCGGTTCGCATCGGCCTGTTCCTCGTGCCGCTCGCGGCCTATGTCATGACGAAACGGTGGGCGCTCGGTCTCCAGCGCCGGGACCGGGACAAGGTGCTGCACGGCCGCGAGACCGGCATCATCAAGCGTCTGCCGCACGGTGAGTTCGTCGAGGTGCACGAGCCGCTCAGCCAAGAACAACTCCACGTTCTCACACAGCACGAGCAGTACGAGCCGATCGGTCCCTGCCCTTTCGTGAACGGCGGAGGCCCGGACACCGGATCCCGCCTCACTCAGCGCCTGCGCGCCAGGGTCAGCCGAAGCCTCTACGGCGAGGGCACGCAGATCATCAAGCCGACCGAGCAGGAGTACAAGGAGATCACCAGCGGACACCGACGCTGACTACTCGCTCACTCTCTTCGGCGGCGGACCGCAGGCGGGACCGCAGGCGGGTGGGCGGTCGGCGTCTGCGGACAGGACCCGTTCCAGGTGGGCGAGGTCACCGGACCGCGCTGCCGTGAGGAACGCCTGAACGAGACGCCGATGCGCGACGGAGTCCACCGGCTGCCTGTGATGGTCTGTGGCGAGACGCTGTTGGGCGCGTACGACCTGTTGCCTCGTGTTGGCGACGGTGAGGCACAGCAGCTCGGAGATCCGGCCGTACGGACAGCCGAAGCCCTCGCGCAGGACGTAGGCCGCCCGTTGCCTGGGCGTCAGCGTCTCCATCAGCAGGAGAACCGCCCGCTCGACGGCGTCTCGCTGCTCGACCACGGCTTCTGGGGTCGCGCGGTCGTCAACGAGTTCCGGAAGCCAAGGACTGGCGCAGGATTCTCGGCGTCTCCAGGCGGACTGGACGACGTTGATGGCCAGCCGGACGGTGGTCGTCCTGAGCAGCGCCGACGGGTTCACGACAAGCGTGCGGTCTGTGCCCTGCCACCGAAGCCACGCCTCCTGGATGACGTCCTCAGCCTCGTTCGCGTTTCCCAGGATCCGGTTGGCGATCTTGAGCAGTCCGGGTCTGGCGCGGACGAACACCGATGCCGCGGCGTCCAGTTCGCCGATCGTCGGGTCGGCCGTCCTCCCGGCCGTCTCCCGGCCTTGCCCGGCTCGGGCCAGATACGTGTCCACGACCGGCTCCTCTGCTCCGTGATCAACGCCTTGGCAGGCTGTCGACCCCAACATCGCGCCCACGGGCAACCGACCGCGCCCTTGGAAACCCGTGGCCGGCTCCGTGGTCGTGCCGTGGCAGCCGCGTGGCCGAGCGGCGGTGCGCGCCATCCCCACACGCCGTCTCGCGTGTGTCACACCTTTGGCGGGTGTCCTGTCATATGGGTGACAGCAGGCGAGGGCCTGCCGATCCAAGGAGTGCAGTGATGACGAAGCACGTTCTTGAGACTGCGGCTCAGGAGCTCGCGGACACGACGTCCATCCCGCCCTTCCTGTATGAGCTGGGCCCGGAGGGTGCCCGGAAGTTCCTCGACGAACTGCAGGCGGAGCCTGTGGAGATGCCGGACGTGGAGGAGAAGTGGATCACGGTGCCCGCCGAGGTGGGCGACGTGCCGGTACGCATCGTGAAGCCCGTCGGCAGTCGGGGCACGCTGGCGGTCGTCCTCTACGTGCACGGCGGGGGCTGGGTCATGGGCAATGCCGGCACTCACGACCGTCTGGTGCGGGAGCTGGCCGTCGGGGCGCATGCCGCCGTCGTGTTCGTGGAGTACGACCGTGCCCCGGAGGCCAAGTATCCGGTCGCCATCGAACAGGTCTACGCGACGGCTCGGTGGATCACCGCCAAGGGCGCCGAAGCAGGCCTGAACGCCGCCCGCCTGGCCGTGGCCGGCGACTCCGTCGGCGGCAACATGACCGCGGCGCTGACCCTCATGGCCAAGCAGCGCGGTGACGTGACCTTCGTGCACCAGTCGCTGTACTACCCCGTCACGGACGCGGCCCAGAACACCGAAAGCTACCGGGAGTTCGCGGACGGCCCCTACCTCACGGCGAAAGCCATGGCCTGGTTCTGGGACTGCTACACCACCGACCTTGCCCAGCGGGCCGAGATCACCGCCTCGCCGCTGCGGGCGAGCCTGGAGGAGTTGCAGGGGCTGCCACCCGCGCTCGTCATCGTCGACGACAGCGACGTGCTGCGGGACGAGGGCGAGGCGTACGCCCGCCGGTTGACCCAGGCCGACGTTCCCACCATGAGCGTCCGCGTCAACGGTGCCCTGCACGACTTCATGATGCTCAACCCCCTGCGGACCACACAGGCCGCGACTGCAGCGATGGAGCAGGCCATTCACACCCTGCGCACCGCCCTGCACGGCAACTGAGGGTTCACCGGCCCGGGCACGGACGAAGTTCCTGCCTCGAAGGGTCTCTCAGGACGTCGAGACACGAATCCGATTCAGTGCCGAGGTGAGAAAGGTCGATCGTCATGAGCGTCACTCGTCGGAGGGCAGCCTCACGGGCACACCTCGGTCGGCGTCGAACCAGGACGGGCGACACGGGAACGCGTCCCCTGCCATCGAGCGGGCCGTGCGGGGAGGCGATGTCGGCGGGCCTGCGCGCCCTGCCCCGTCCCGTGGCCGCGGTGGTGGGCGCCGGTGGCGTGCTCGGAGCGGCGCATGTGGGCGTCGGATACGCGCTGGAGCAGCGCGAGTTCGTCCCGGACCTGATCATCGGAACCTCGGTGGGTGCCCTCAACGGGGCGATCGCGGCCGCCCATCCCGACAGGGCCGCGCCGTGGCTGGACCACGTGTGGAGCCAGTTGCGGCGCCGTGAGGTGTATCCACTCGGCTACCTGTCCTCACGGGCCAGCATCTTCACCGACCGCGGCCTGCGCCGGCTGATCGCCCGGGCCGGGCTGCCGTCACGGATCGAGCAGTTGGCGATCCCGTTCACCGCCGTGGCCATGGACCTGGTCACCGGCGCTCCGGTGTCGCTCGACCACGGCGACCTCGAGTCCGCGCTCCTGGCCAGCGCGGCCATTCCCGGGGTGTTGCCGCCGGTGGACCGTGGGGGCCGCACGCTCGTCGACGGCGGGGTGGTCGCCTACGTCCCGGTACTGGCGGCCCTGCAGGCCGGAGCGGCCAGCGTGGTGGTGCTGTCGACCGGGCCGGAGAGCTCGCCCTTGCGCCCCGTCGATCCCCGTCCGCGTGCCGGTGCGATCGCCTCCAGAGCCGGACTGTTGCTGTTGCGCCATCAGATCGAGCGTGACCTGCACGAGGTGTCCCAGCACATTCCGACCGTCGTGCTCCCCACCGGCATCGAGGCCTGGCCCGCCCCGTGGGACTTCGGCCATACCCAGCGGCTGATCGGCACCGCGTCCCACACGGCGGGCCGCTTCCTCGACGAACTGCACATCAGGGGGCCCGGCCTGTACCGGGTCGACGACCCTTCGGCCACACCCGCCGGTCCGGGCGAGGCATCGACTTCTTCCACAGTGGAGGCAGGCCTGTGAGCACCATCGCGTTCCTCAACATCAGCATGCACGGGCATGTCAACCCGACGCTGCCGGTCGTGGCCGAGCTCGTACGGCGTGGCCACACCGTCACCTACCACACCTCGCCCGCGTTCCGTGCGGAGATCGAGGCCGCCGGCGCGACCGTGCTCCTCTACCCCGGGGGCAACCCGCCGTTCCCCGACCCGCCGACACCGCTCACGTGGATGGAGGCGCTCGCGGACACCGCCGTCCGCTGGCTGCCCGCCGTGCTCACCGACCTCCGCCGCGCCCGACCCGACCTGATCGTCCACGACAGCGCCTGTCTGTGGGGCGCGGTCGCCGCCCGTGAACTCGGGGTCCCGGCGGCCTCGTCGTTCACCACGTTCGCCTTCAACCGGCATGTGCCCAGCCCCACCAGCGGCTCGTGGGACCTGCTCGCCGCGGCGAGGGCCCGGCCCCGCAGCCTCCGGGGCTACCTGCGGTCCCGTCGGGAGCTGCACCGGCGCTTCGCCACGGGCGGGCTGCCCCTGCTCGACGTGGCGAACATCCGCCAGCCGCTCAATCTGGTCTACACCTCGCGGGAATTCCAGCCCGCCGTCGAGGACTTCGATCGGTCCTACCGTTTCGTCGGCCCGAGCGTCGGCGCCCGCCCGGCCGACCCGTCGTTCCCGCTCGACCGGCTCCAGGACCCGGTGCTGTACGCCTCGCTGGGCACGGTGTTCAACGCCGATCCGCAGCTGCTGCGGAGTTTCGCCACCGCGCTCGCCCCGCTGGGCGGCACCGTGATCGTGTCCACCGGGCAGACCGACCCCGACGCGCTCGGGCCACTGCCGGCCAACGTCCTGCCGTACCGCTTCGTGCCGCAACCGGAGGTGCTGGCCCGTGCGGCGCTGTTCGTCACCCACGGCGGGATGAACAGCGTCAACGAGGCCATGTACGCCGGGGTTCCGCTGCTGGTGGTCCCGCAGGGCGCCGACCAGCCGATGGTGGCCCGTCGCGTCGTCGAACTCGGCGCCGGCCTGTCCATGCGAACCGAGGACGTCGAGAGGGGCTCCGTGCGGGCACTCGCCCGGCGGCTGCTCCACGAGCCCGGGTTCCGGGCGGCCGCGACCACCCTGAAGGCCGCACAGCACAAGGCGGGTGGGTACCGGCGGGCCGCCGACGAACTCGAGCGGTATCTGCGAGCGGCCGGCCCGGTCCGGCAGCCGGTCCCCGTCGACCCGTCACGGCGAGGCTGAGAGAATGTCCACTGCTGTCGTCGTCCTGCTGCTGTCCGCCGGGCTGTCGGAGGCCGCCGGGCGCATCCTGCCGCTCGTCTCGCGTCGGCCCGGCATGTCGCGGACCTTCGTGGCCGGGCTGCTGGTGGCCGCCGGCCTCGTCGAGGGCGCCGTGTTCGCGCTGTGGCCGCTGACCGCCTGGACCCTGGCCGAACTGGTGCTGTCCTCCCCGCCGCAGGGCACCGGGTTGGAGTGGACGCCGAGCCTGCTCGTCCCGCTGCTGCTCTCCGCCGTCCTCGCGTTCCCGTTGCTCGGGCCCCTGCTCCACATGGTGCTCTTCGTGGGCGTCGGGGCCGGTCTGGCCGGCCCGCTCGCAACGGCGACCGGGCTCGCCTGGTGGACCGCCGCCGGTTGCGTCGCCGTCGCCGGGACCGGTCTCGGCGTCGCCGTGGAGGCCGTTCGGCGTCTGGTCGTGAGGATCAGTGCGTCCCGGGCACCGGAGGCGATCGTATGAACGACTTCCTGCTCTGGGTCTGCGCGCTGGGGCCGGTGCTGCTCGCCGAAGGTCTGCTGGCCCGCTACGAGGTGCTCGCCTACAGCGCAGGCTGGCGGGCACCTGGCACCGAACTCCCGGAGGACCTGCCCTATGCCCGGGGTGCGGCACCCGACAGCCCCCCGGACGCGTACCTGGTCTACCTGGACGGCATCGGGAAACGTCGCTTCCGCGACACCCGGGACGGCGGCCAGCTGGTCAAGGCCGTGCTCGCCCGAGCACCGGAGCTGCGCGTACTGGGTCAGGTGCAGCCCTACTCACCGCTGGCCGACCCGCTCGCCGACCGGCCGGTGTGGGCGTGGCTGCGCCTCCACGCCGGGCTGCTCCTGTTCCTGCACAACGTCATGCAGGTCTTCGTCGCCGCCGACCACCGGTACCGCCCCCTGTACAACCGGGCCGTCGGCTCCCAGGTCGCCACCCAGCTCCGGCTCGCCGGCTACCGGCCCGACAGCGGTATCCCCGTGGTGCTGCTCAGCTACAGCGGTGGCGCCCAGGTCGCCACCGGCGCGATCGACGAACTGCACACCCAGCTGCGCGCCCCGCTCATAGTCATCACGCTCGGTGGGTTCCACAACGGCGCCAACGATCTCAGCCACGCCGAGCACGTGCATCAACTCACCAGTGCGAGCGACCGGATCGAGCGGGTCGGCACCTGGATCTTCCCGCAACGCTGGCGCCTGTTCCGCCGTAGCGGATGGAACCGCGCCCACCGCGCCGGCAAGATCACCGTGCACCGGCTCGACCCGGCCACCCACCTCGGCCCGCGCAGCTACATCAGCCCGGACACGCGGCTGCCCGACGGCCGCACCTACCTCGACCGCACCACCGACACCGTGATCGACCTCATCCGCGCCCACCGCGGCGCGCCCACGGCGACGGACAACCCGCTGACCTGAAGGGCTCACCCGCACGCGGGCGCGGCGATCAGGAGGCGTATTACCATACCGGTCGAAGCGTTGAGACCGGGGAGCTGCCATGGCGAGGAGCGGTTCAAGAGCCGGACTCCTCGGACGACAGAACGAGTGCCAGGTTCTCGACGACCTGCTGGCAGGGGTCAAGGTCGGCCGCAGTGGGGTCCTGGTCCTGCGCGGTGAGGCGGGGATCGGGAAGACCGAACTGCTGAGATACCTCCTTGATCGTGCCGCCGGGTGCCGCACGGTCAGACTGGCCGGCGTTCAGTCCGAGATGGAGCTCTCCTACGCCGGTCTGCACCAGCTCTGCGCTCCGCTGCTGGCCGGTCTCGACCGTCTGCCCGGTCCGCAGCGCGACGCGCTCGGTACGGCGTTCGGTCTGCGGGCCGGTGCCGCACCGGATCGGTTCCTGGTGGGTCTGGCCACCTTGAGTCTGCTCGCGGACGCCGGAGGGGACCGGCCACTGGTCTGCCTCATCGACGACGCGCAGTGGCTGGATCATGTGTCGGCTCAGACCTTGGCGTTCGTCGCCCGTCGGCTGCTCGCGGAATCGGTCGTGCTCGTCTTCGCCGCCCGCGAGCCCAGCCCCGGTGAGGCTCTCGGCAGCCTCCCGGACCTGCTCGTGACGGGGCTGACCGAGAGCGACTCCCGGAAACTCCTCGATTCGGTCGTCACCGGTCCGCTCGACCAGCGGGTGCGCGAGCGCATCGTCGCCGAGTCGGGCGGCAATCCGCTGGCCCTGCTGGAGCTGCCCCGCCGGTTGGCCGTGGGGGAGCTGGCCGGCGGCTTCGGGCGTCCGGACGCGGGGCCGTTGTCGAGCCAGATCGAGCAGGGATTTCTCCGTCGTGTCCAGTCGCTTCCGGCCGAGACGCGACGCCTGCTGTTCACCGCCGCGGCCGAGCCGGTCGGGGACGTGACGCTGCTGAGGCGTGCGGCCGAGCGACTGGGGATCGACGTCGACACCGCCGCGTCGCACGCCGACGCGGCGGAGCTGATCACACTCGGGACGCGGGTGCGGTTCCGGCATCCGCTGGTGCGCTCGGCGGCCTATCGCGCGGCGAGCGCGAACGACCGTCGAGAGGCACACCGGGCACTGGCCGACGCGACCGACGCCCGGCTCGATCCCGATCGCCGGGCCTGGCATCTGGCCGGCGCGGCCTCGGGACCCGACGAGACGGTGGCTGCCGAGCTGGAGCGTTCCGCGGGCCGGGCGCAGGCACGCGGCGGCATCGCGGCGACGGCCGCGTTCCTGCAGCGCGCGGCCGCGCTGACGCAGGATCCTGTCCGCCGTGCGCGGCGCACGGTGGAAGCCGCTCGGGCGACGCTCCACGCGGGCGCGTTCGAGCCGGCGGCCACGCTCCTCGCCACGGCGGAGGCCGGGCCCCTCGACGAGCTCGGGCGCGCGCGGATCGACGTACTGCACGCCGAGATCGCGTTCGCCCAGAACCGTGGCAGAGAGGCGCCCTCGCTGCTGCTGGCCGCCGCTCACCGGTTCGGGCCGCTCGACGTCGCGCTCGCCCGCGACACCTACCTGGACGCGGTCGCGGCGGCGATATTCGCCGGCCGCCTGGCGCACGGCCCGGGTCTGCGGGAGGTGGGCGAGGCCGCCCGTGCCGCACCGCCGCAGCGGCCGGCGCGGCTGCCCGACAGGCTGCTGGACGCCATCGCCGTGCGTCTCACCGACGGTTACGCGGCTTCGGTGCCTCTGATGGAACGGGTCCTCGCAGCGTTCTGTGACGAGGAGATCCCTGTCCAGGAGGCGCTGCGCCGGCTCTGGCTCGCGGGGGTCCTCGCCTCGGATCTGTGGGACGACGAGCGCGGGCACCTGCTCGCGACCCGTCACCTGACGATCACCCGCCGGGCCGGAGCGCTCAGCGCGCTCCCCGACGTGCTCGAATCCCGCGCGCACATGCACCTCCTCGCCGGTGAGCTGGCGGCTGCCGCATTGCTGGTCGAGGAGGTCGGCACGGTCTGCGCGGCGATCGGAAGCAACCCGACGCGGGTACTGCCGCTCGGCCTGGCCGCCTGGCGTGGCCGCGAGCGGGAGGCCCGCACGCTGCTCGACGCGATCATGAGCGAGGCCGTGCCGCGCGGTCAGGGGGCCGCCGTCACCGTCTCGCACTGGTACCACGCGGTGCTCTGCAACGGCCTCGGCCAGTACACGGAGGCGCTGGCCGCGGCCCGGGAGGCAGCCGCCCACCCGTACGAGTTCGCCTCGCCGCGCTGGGGCCTGGCCGAGCTGATCGAGGCGGCCGTACGCAGCGGCCTGCCCCAGGCGGCGACCGACGCGCTCGAACAGCTCTCGGAGGCGACACAGGCCAGTGGCACGGACTGGGCACTGGGCGTGGAAGCGCGCTCGCGGGCGCTCCTGAGCGAAGGCGACGCCGCAGAGCTGCTCTACCGTGAGGCGATCGAGCGGCTCGCCCGGACCCGGGTCCGTGTGGAGCTGGCCCGCGCACAGCTGCTGTACGGCGAATGGCTGCGCCGCGAGAACCGCCGCGTCGACGCCCGTGCCCAACTGGGCGTCGCACACGAAGAGTTCAGCCGAATCGGGGCCGAGGCGTTCGCCGAACGCGCGCGAAGCGAGCTGCAGGCCACGGGGGCGAAGGTGCGCAGACACACCGTCGCGACGCCCACGGCCCTCACCTCCCAGGAAGCGCAGATCGCCCGTCTCGCCGGCGAAGGTCTCACGAACTCCGAGATCGGCACCCAGCTGTTCCTCAGCCCCCACACCGTCGAATGGCACCTCCGCAAGGTGTTCTCGAAGCTCGGCATCTCCTCCCGCAAGGAGATCCGCACCCTACGACTCGAAGGCGAGGCGACATCGGCCTAGCCCTGGCCCAGCCCTATTCCGCGGTGGTGTCCAGGCCGTTGACCAGGCCGCGCAGGAGAGGGCCGTACTCCGGGTGGGCGAGGGCGAAGGCCATCTGGGCGACCAGGTAGTCGGCCGGGTTGCCGGTGTCGTACCAGCGGCCCTTGATGACCTGCCCGTACACCGCGCGGGTGGTGGCGTAGGCGTTGATGGCGTCGGTCAGGTAGACCTCGCCGGTCCTGTGCTCGTACCAGCGGCGGGTCTGCTCGCGCAGTTCGTCGATGATGCCGGGGGTGACGACGTAACCGCCGATGGCCGCGTACGCCGAGGGAGCGGCGGCGGGCTCGGGCTTCTCGACCAGGCCGGTGATGCGCAGCTGGCCGTCGCCGAGGTCTTCCTTGACGATGGGCACGCCGTAGCGCTGCGATTCGGTGGGATCCATCGGCAGGAGGGCCAGCACCGGGCAGCCGGTCTGCTCGTAGGCGCGGATCAGCTGCTGGGCACGGGGGACCTCGGCCACGAAGACGTCGTCGGGCCAGAGCACCAGCACCGGCTCGTCGCCGAAGGCCCGGGCGGCGTTCAGCACCGGGGTGCCGTTGCCGTACGGCCCGTACTGGTCGAGGTAGGTGATGTGGCCCCGGCGGGCCAGCTCCGCGACCTCCTCCACCGCGTCCGCGTAGGCGGTCTTGCCGTCTTCGCGCAGTTGTTCGACAAGGGCGGGGTTGGGGCGGAAGTGGTCCTGGATGAGGCTCTTGCCGCCGGAGACGACGATGGTGATGTCGGTGATGCCGGAGTCCACCAGTTCACGCACGGTGTGCTCGATGACCGGCTTGTCGCCGACCGGGAGCATCTCCTTCGGTGTCGCCTTCGTCAGGGGCAGCAGACGGGAACCGAGGCCGGCGGCGGGGATCACAGCCCTGCGAATCGTCGGGGACATCATGTCTCTCTTGGTCGAGCGGCACACCGTACCGGTTGGCACGGAGACCTGGGCGCACACGGTCGCGCGGCTCCGGGAGAAATCCTACCCAGGCGCTCCCCGGGCGCCGCGCGCCCGCCCCTGATCGAGCCGACGCAGGGCGTCCAGAACGGCTTCCATCCGCTCGTCGAGGTCCACGAGCTCTCGGCGCAACGCGTTGACCCGGGTCTCCAGCTCGGTGGCCTCGGCGGCCAGCGACACCACGGTGGCCGCCATGCCGCTTCGGTCCTCGGCGGCTCGGGTCATCGCGGGTCCAGCTCCACGGCGGAGATGTCGAGGATCAGCTTCACCTTGTCGCTGATCAGAACCCCGCCTGTGGCCACCGCCGAGTTCCAGTCGATCCCCCAGTCGGAGCGCTTCAGGGTGGCCGTGCCCTCGAAGCCGACCCGGTTCTGCCCGTCGGCGTCCTGGCCCGCCCCACCGAACTCGAGGTCGATGCGAAGGGGCAGTTCGACGTCCTTGATCCGAAGGTGGCCGGACATACGGAACCGGCCCTCCCCGGCGTCGACGATCCCGGTGGAACGAAAGGCCATCAGAGGGAACGTCGCCGAGTCGAGAAAGTCCGGGCCGGTGACATGGGCGTCCCGCTGCGCGATGCCCGTGTCGAGACTGCCGGTCTGGACACTGACATGGGCTTCGGACCGGGCGGGACGGTCCCCATCGAGTTTGAGCAGTCCTTCGAACGCGGTGAATTTCCCGCGCACGTTGGTGATCATGGCGTGCCGGACGGAAAACCCGATGGTGCTATGGGCCGGGTCGATGCTGTAGGTGCCCGTCAGCCCTTGATAGGGCGAGGCATGGGAAATCGCTGTTTCCGCGCGGTCGGACATGGCGAACCGTTCCTTCGTGAGGGGAACTCTTAGGGCGATGAATTGAGTGGTCCCCTGCCCGTCGGCAGGGGACCACCGGAAGTGTCTACTTCTGCTGCGCGAGCCAGTCGGCGAACCGGGTCTCGGCGATGTGCGCGTCCGGGCCCGGGACGAGCGTGGTCTCCTGAACCTGGGCTCCGGAGTACGGGGCCTGAGGGTCGGTGACGACGGTGCGGGGGTCGCCCTTGGCGGCGAGTCCCTTGCGGATGAGCTCGTCGAGCTGGAACACGTCCGGGCCCGCGACCTCCACCACGCCGTTGACCGGAGAGCCGACTGCGGTGCGGCCGACGGCCGCGGCCACGTCGTCGGAGTAGATGGGCTGGATTTTCACGGGGGCCAGACGCACGGTGTCGCCCTCGGTCGACATGTCCGCGATCCCTTTCATGAACTCGAAGAACTGCGTGGCGTGGACGATGGAGTACGGAATCCCGGACGCCTGGATCAGCTCCTCCTGGGCCTGCTTGGCGCGGAAGTAGCCGCTCTCCTGGAGGCGGTCGGTGCCGACCACGGAGAGCGCGACGTGGTGCGTCACGCCGGCCTCGGTCTCGGCCTTGAGCAGGTTGGTCGTGGAGGTGCGGAAGAAGTCCATGACGGCGTCGTCCGCGAAGGAGGGGGAGTTGGACACGTCGACCACGACCGACGCGCCCTCCAGGACCTCGGCCAGGCCCTCACCCGTCAGGGTGTTGACGCCCGTGTTCGGCGCGGCCGCGACCGCCTCGTGCCCGTGCTCGCTGAGCTTGCCGACGAGCTTCGAACCGATGAGCCCGGTTCCACCGATCACTACGACCTTCATGACGGAATCCTTTCGGAAGTTTTTCTCTGTACTAGAAGAGACAGGACAGTGGCGCTGCTTGTGACACGGGTTTCGCGGCCATCGAGAGAATGACCGTCATTCGACGAGCTTTCCCTCGGTCGTGACCTCCTGCATCAGCGAGGAAATCCCGTCCGGGATCGCCGGAATGCTCTCGTGGGTGATACCGGTCGTCGGGGACCACACGAGATTGACCTGGAAAGCGGGATCCAGGTCGGGATAGTCGCTGCGGTTGTGGCAGCCGCGGGTCTCGCGACGCTCCAGTGCCGCTTCGAGGGTGGCCCTGGCCGCCAGCGCGGCGGACTTGAGGTCGAAGGCGTGCGCGAGGTCCTGATAGCCGGCGATGTCCGGGTGCACGCCGACGTCCTCCATCCGCTTCTCGATCACGGAGAGTTCCGCCAGCCCGGCCCGCAGGCCCTCCTCGTCGCGTACGACTCCCGCGTGCTCGGTCATGGTGTTGCGGATGGCGCGCTGCAGGGCACGTACGTTCTCCGGCCCGTCGGCCGTGAGCAGGTCGTCGACCTCCGCCCGGGCCCGCGCGACGGCCGATGCCGAGCGCGGCTGCGCGGTGAGGGACTCGGAGTAGGCGGCGGCGGCCCGGCCGGTGATCCGGCCGAAGACCAGCAGCTCGATGAGACTGTTCCCGCCGAGACGGTTGGCGCCGTGCAGTCCGCTCGACGCCTCTCCGATGGCGTACAGGCCGCGCACGTCGGTGCTGTGGTCCTCGGGGCGCACCCACACCCCGCCCATCGAGTAGTGCGCGGTGGGCGCGATCTCGATCGGTTCACGGGTGATGTCCAGCATCTGCAGGTCCAGCAGCGTCTGGTAGACACGGGGAAGCCGCGTCATGATCGTCTGCCGTGGCAGATGGGAGACGTCGAGCCATACGCCGCCCTTGGGGGTCCCGCGCCCTTCCTTGATCTCCGTGTAGGAGGCCAGGGCCACGCGGTCGCGGGTGGACAGCTCCATACGGTCGGGGTCGTAGCGGGCCATGAACCGTTCCCCGAGCGCGTTGCGCAGGATCCCGCCCTCGCCCCGGGCGGCTTCGCTGACCAGGGTTCCGGCCGCGTTCTCCGGCTCGATGATCCCGGACGGATGGAACTGCACCAGCTCCGGGTCGCGCAGCCGGGCACCGGCCTCCACGGCCAGACGGAAGGAGTCGCCGGTGTTCTCGTCGCGCCGTGAGGACGTACGCCGCCAGATACGGGTGTGCCCGCCCGCGGCGAGGACGACGGCGTCGGCGTGGATCAGGTACCGCGTCCCGTGCGTGAGGTCGAAGCCGTAGGCGCCGAAGACGGCGCCGTCGTGCACGAGGAGCCGGGTGATGTAGACGCCGTCCAGCACGGGGACCTTCAGCTGGTCCGCGCGCCTGATGAGCGTGCGCTGGATCTCCAGACCGGTGTAGTCGCCCACGAAGGCGGTGCGCCGGAACTTGTGCGCGCCGAAGAAGCGCTGGGAGATCCTGCCGTCCTCCTCCCTGGCGAACGCCATGCCGAAGCGTTCCAGGTCGTCGATGCCTCGGGCGGCGCCCTGGGTGACGATCTGGGCGGTGCGGGGATCGGCGAGCAGATAGCTCTCCTTGAGGGTGTCGGCCGCGTGCTGCTGCCAGCTGTCCTCGGGGTCCATGGTGGCGAGGGCCGCGTTGATCCCTCCGGCGGCGAGGGCCGTATGAGCGTCCTCCTTGGGGCGCTTGCCGACCGCGAGGACATCGATGCCGGCCTCCGCGAGCTCGATCGCCGCGCGCAGCCCAGCGCCTCCGGTGCCGATCACCAGCACCATGGTGGAAAGACGTTGTTCGGTGAGTGCCACGGTCTACTCCGATCGCCGGTGGTGTCACTTACTACGACCAGGTCGTCCCGCGATCCGTGACACGGTTCGTCGGTGCCGACGATGTGCAGGGATGTCACGGCAGCCGGCGGTCCAGGGGCACGCCCGGATCGGAGAGCAGCGCGTCGTCGAGGTCGGCCCCGGAGGCGATGAGGGAACGGATCGGTTCGATGACGTCCCACACGCTGACGCTCACGCCCGCCAGGACACGGTTGCCCGCCATCCGGAAGGAGACGAACCGTCGTTCGGACGGCTCACCACGGAAGACCACGAGGCCGAGCATGCCGAGCGCCGCCGCTTCGGGCTGACGCAGGGCGTTGGCCCAGTGCTCGACCCGGAGGTGGCGGCCGAGCAGCGGGTGGTAGGGGTTGGCGACGTCGCCCGCGGCGTGGATGCCGTCCCCCGAGGTCCGCGGATGCTCGTCGGTGACGATGCCGTTCCGCACGTCCAGCCCCGCCTCCTGGGCGAGCCGGACACAGGGGTGATGCCGACGCCCACGACGACAGTGTCCGCGGCCAGGTGCCTGCCGTCGGCGAGCCGCACGCCGTCCACCCGCCCGTCCGCCCCGGTGAGGTACTCCACCTCCACGTTGGGCAGCAGTTCGACGCCGTGATCGGCATGGAGCGCCGCGAATACCTCAGCCGCCTCGCGCCCGAGCACCTTCAGCAGTCCGGGCCGCGGCGGTCGCCAGGCCGATCCACCCGGCACCGACCACGACGATCCTCGCCCCCGCCCTTGAAAGAAGTTCCCCGGGCGTGGGTCCCGTATCGGTACTGACGGGCCGGGGTTCGTCCGCGGTCACCGTATGAGGGCAGACCGTATGAGGGCCGACCGTGATGGAGCGGGCGAGGCGCGGGCCTTCACCGACTGACACGACGCGTGCGTTCATCAATCTTCCCTCTCGGGCTGCCGACTCGTTTCCTCACCGCGTAGGACAGGAGAGCTCGCGCTCATGTGACACCTGGGCGTGAAAAAGCCGTCGTGTGCTGTGGGCCCACGACGGCTACAGAGGCGAACAGCCCGCGAACGGCACACCGTTGCGCCGGCGGCCGACGTTCTCGGCTACGGAGCCAGCGTGATGGTGGTCGGCGTTCCCCGCCAGGCCATCTTCGCGTAGGGGCACAGCGAGTCGGCCTTCTCCAGGAGCGGAGCGGCGAGCCCAGGATCGACGCCGGGCCACTTGACCACCAGGTCGACGCGCAACAGGTAGCCGCCGTCTTCCGGGTCCCGGCCGAACGCCACGGTCGCCTCGACGGAGATCGCGGAGGGATCGAGCGCGGCCTGTCGTGCGACCAGGCTCAACGCCCCGTGGAAGCAGGCGGAGAAGCCGGCGGCGAACAGCTGCTCGGGATTCGTCCCGGTGCCGTCTCCTCCCAGTTCGGCGGGCATACGCAGGTCGATGTCCAGCACTCCGTCGGCCGAGCGGGCCCTCCCCGAGGCCCGCCCATGACTCGCCGTCCCGCCGCTCACCGTCACCGTCGTGGTGTAGATGGGGGCGAAGGACTCTCCGTCGAAGTCCTTCTCGACGGACAGATCAGGCAACGGATTCCGCTCGGTCACCGCGCTCCCACCGAACCGACTTTGCCAAATTCCATGTCATATGCACCTTTATGTAGTGGGGGAAGCCCCTGGCTACGGACAGCTGGTTGACCGGCAAGTCACCCCGGTTGTGACAGGACAGCTGCCCGCTCTGCGGGCGTTCACTCGGGATCCCGCTCGGGTCGCCGCTCAGCGCCGTAGGAGCCGCACTGCCAGGACGGCGGCAGGATCGGCCCGCTCGGGCAGCGCAGCGAACCCGGACTGCCTCAGTTCCCCGATCACCTCGGTACGGCCGGCCGGCCACATCCAGAACGTCTCGTGGTGCTCACGCAGCACACCGCCCTCGCCCCGTACCCAGTAGTCGAAGCGTGTCCGGATCCGGTCCACGTCGACGGACGCCACCATGCGGCCGCCGTACTCGTGCCGGCCGATTCGCTGCGTCGGGAAGTCGTACGTGCTCTCGTGCTGCGGGAGGCGGGCGGGCGGCAGCTGGATGAGCAGTACGCCTCCGGGCACGAGTGCTTCGGCGATGGCCGGCCACAGGGCACGCCGGGAAACCGGGTGAAGGCAGGCGATCATGTTGTGGCATACGGCCACGTCGGCCACCCCGTGCAGGTCGGCCTCATCCAGCCGGTGGGGGTGCACGGTGACCCGCGTTCTCTGGTCGGCGGGCAGCGATGCCAGGCGTGTCATCAGCGGAGCACGCATGGAACGTGTGGGTTCGACGGCATGCACGGGGACGCGCGACTCCATGAGGCTCATCAGCGTGACACGTCCGGTGCCGGCGCCGACATCGAGCACACCGAGACGGGCCTTCCCGACGTCGCCGCTGTACAGCCGACGTACGCGGGCCGCGTCCCGCTCTGCCTGCAGGACGTCGTAGAACTCGGCACTGATCGCGTAGGCGTCCTGCTCCTCCCGGTCGAGAGGGGACACGGACACCACCGATGGGGAAGGGTGCATATCCAGCAAGACAAACCACGCAGCACATCTGTGACGGCGGGTTCGGTGCGCACACACTCTCACCGCCGCCGCGGTGTGCCGCAGGCTGCGGCACGTCATGCCGTTTCCTCTGTAACGCTTTTCGCGCCTCGTCCCAAGAACAAGTGAAACCTCGAAGAGACCCATGAGCCTCCGGCGACGAGGACCGGCAAGCCCCGACGAGAAGGAGACGCCTGTGGATGACGCGGAACGGTTACAGGGTGGGCCCGCTGAGGCGGTACGCGACCCGCGGCTCTTCGAGGAGTTCTATCGGCGGCACGTGGACGCGGTCATGCGTTTCGTGGCCCGGCGCGTCGACGACCCGCACACCGCGGCCGACCTGACGGCCGAGATCTTCCTCGCCGTCCTCGACTCCGCCCACACCTACCGGCCGCGCCTCGGCAGCGAGACGGCCTGGCTGTACGGCATCGCACGCAACATCGTGTCGTCGGAGCGCCGCCGAGTCGTCCGGGAGACGGAACACAACCTGCGCATCTCCGGGAGACGTTTGCTGGAGGCCGACGACATCGCCCGCATCGAGGACCAGATCGACGCGGAGAGCCCCGGGCGGCGCGCCCTGGCCGCACTGGCGAGGCTTCCCGACGGCGAGCGGGCCGTCATGGAACTGATCGCGGTGGACCAGCTCACGGTCACCGAGGCGGCGGCCTCGCTGGGCATCCGCCAGGTCACCGCCCGGGTGCGACTGCACCGGGCGCGCAAGGCGCTGCGGGAGGAGACGGACGTCAAGGTCGCGGAGACGAACTCCCGGGCCGCGCAGGCGAGTTCCATGGGAGCGGGAGCGGGAACGCCGGACGCATCACTGCTGCACGTCGCGAGGGGAGAAGCATGAGCACGGGGACGAGGTTCGAGGACCGGCTGCTGGACGGGCTGAAGAGGGAGATCGAACTGCGCGAGGCCGGGACCGGGGTAGCCGGCGCCGGATCGGACGAGGGCCGGGCGAAGACTTCAGTGCGCGGAATGTCCGCTCTGCTCACTCCGCGACGGATCGCCGTCGGCGCGACGGCCTGCGCGGCGGCCTGGCTGGCCGTGGCGGCCGTGCCCGGTTCACCGGCCGCCTCGAAGGCCTACGCGGTGGAGCGCAACGGCGACGGCAGCGTGCGACTCACCGTCAGGGATCAGGACATCAGTGTGGTGGACCAGCGCGAACTCGCAAGGGAGGTCCGCCCGTGGGGCATTCACGTGACCATCGACGTGCTCGCTCCCGGCTACGTCTGCGACCGGAGCGACGTCACCTCCGCGTTCCCGGCTATTGACGAACAGGGCAACCCTGTCCCCGTCATCCCCATGGAGGCGCGCTGGGACGTCACCCTGCGCCGGGGCAACGTGCTGGCCTTCGAGAACACCAGGGGCGACTCCCGGCCACGCGCGGTCGAGTTCTATGAGGCCAGGAGCGAGGCCGAGCCCTGCGTGCCGAGGAAGGTCACCCTGCCGGGCGACTGAGGGGACGGTGCGGACCAGCACGACGAACACCTCACCACGGAGGACTGAACCCACCCGATGAAACCCCCACCCCTCGTTCCCCCACCCCTGACGCGACCACTCTCCGTGTGCGTACGACTACCCATGGCATCCGCCCTGGTCGGTCCGTCGCGGGTGGGTTGGCTGGACGCGTTGCGCGGCCTCGCGGCACTCGTCGTGGTCTTCGACCACTCGTCGTACACCTTCATGGCGGAGTTCCGGCGCGAGCTGATGCCGCAGTTCAGTACCAGCCGGTACGGCATCATGGTGTTCTTCCTGGTGAGCGGCTACATCATCCCCGCGTCACTGGAACGCCGGGGCTGCGTCCGGACGTTCTGGATCGGACGGATCTTCCGCGTCCACCCGCTGTGGGCGGCCGTCGTCACCATGATCCTCGCCCTCGATCTGTGGGGTGTCGCCGAGCTTCCCGACTTCGGGGGGCAGAGCGCCGGAACAGTGGCCGCCGCCCACGTCACCATGCTCCAGGAACTGTTGGGGACGCCCAATCTGCTGCTCGTCCTGTGGACGCTCTCGTACGAGATGGCCTTCTACCTGCTGGTCGTCGCTCTCTTCACGGTCCGCCTCCACCAGCGGTCCGCAGCGGTCGCCGTCACCCTCGCCGTGCTCGCCGCCGTGAGCGTGACAGCAGGGGGTTGTGCTGCCGCCCTCCGCCCTCTCGGACAGGGCCGGGACCGGCACGCTGATCGCGTCGGCCTCGGTCGCCATGGTGGCCGCCATCTGCTGTGCGAGCTCCCGGTCACCCGTACTCCGGGTACCCGGCGGCCTGTTGGGCGGGGTGCTGGCCCTCGTCCTGGTCCCGCTCAACGGCACGGTCCCCGTCTGGGAGGGCCTGGTGATCCTCGCCGTGATGTTCCTCGGCACCGCCGTCCACCGGGCCGAGCACCGCCAGATCACATGGCGGTGTGCGGCGAGCACCGCCGTCGTGGTGGTCGCCTGCGCCGTGGCGAGTGCGTACCGGTACGGCGACGGGGACCATTTCACACGGCGCGGCTGGATCCTGGCCTTCCTCCTGGCCGTGCTCACCTTCGGTGCCGGGCTGGTGGCGCGCCGTCGGCACCTACCTCGCTGGCTGACCGGGCTGGGAACGATCAGCTACTCGGTCTACCTGGTGCACCCGGTGCTGCTGGCGGCGATCGACGGCACGGTCGGCCGGTGGCGGCGGGACAACCTCGTACTCGAAGTGGCGTTCTTCGCCGTGCTGCTGCCCTTGTGCGTGCTCACCCACCGTTACATCGAGGTGCCGAGCCAAACATGGGGCCGCGAGCTGGCCCGCCGCGTTCGGCCACCATGACGAGCGAGGTGCTCAGCCCTGCCAGTCGTAGCGGGCGCGTGCTTGGACGACCGTCTCCGGGGCAAGCGCTCCGGTGCGTGCCAGCCGGTCCAGGGCGGCTACGACGATCGACTCGGCGTCCACGTGGAAATAGCGGCGCACGGCGTCGCGGGTGTCCGACAGCCCGAAACCGTCCGTCCCGAGCGACGCGTAGTCCTGCTCGACCCATTGGCTGATCTGGTCCGGCACCTGCCGCATCCAGTCGCTGACCGCCAGGACGGGCCCCGGTGCGCCCGACAGCACCGCCGTCACATAAGGGACGCGCTCCTCGCCCCGCAGCCGCGCCATGTCGGCACACAGGGCGTCGCGGCGCAGCTCCGTCCAAGACGTCACCGACCAGACGTCGGCGTGGACTCCCCACTGGGACAGCAGCTCCTGGGCCTTCAGCGCCCAGTGGATGGCGGTGCCGGAGGACAGCAGCTGGATCCGCGGTCCGGCGTCGTGGGGCTCCGCCTGCCGGAACCGGTACATGCCCCGCAGGATCCCTGCCTCGACCGACGGTCCGCCGGGCATGGCCGGTTGCTGCTTGGGCTCGTTGTAGACCGTCAGGTAGTAGAAGACGTCCTCGGGCCGGTCGCCGTACATCCGGCGCAGGCCCTCCTTGACGATCACCGCGATCTCGTACCCGAAGGCCGGGTCGTAGCTCACGGCGGCCGGATTCGTGGAGGCCAGGAGGTGCGAATGCCCGTCGGCGTGTTGCAGTCCCTCGCCGGTCATCGTCGTACGGCCGGCCGTCGCCCCGATGACGAAGCCGCGGCCCATCTGGTCGGCCAGGGCCCAGAACTGGTCGCCGGTGCGCTGAAACCCGAACATGGCGTAGAAGATGTAGAAGGGAATCATGGGTTCGCCATGTGTGGCGTACGACGTCGCCGCGGCCGTGAACTCGGCCACCGACCCGGCTTCGGTGATGCCCTCGTCGATGAGCTGACCGTCCGTGGACTCCCGGTAGTGCAGTAGCTGATCGGCGTCGACCGGCTCGTACGTCTGGCCCTTCGGCGAGTAGATCCCGGCCGTGGGGAACAGCGACTCCAAGCCGAACGTACGTGCCTCGTCGGGGACGATGGGCACCCAGCGCCGCCCCGTCCCCTCGACGCGCATCAGGTCCTTGACCAGCCGGACCAGCGCCATGGTGGTGGCCACCTCCTGCTTCCCGAAACCCTTTTGGAGGGTCTCGAACGGGCCGGACGGCGGCTGCCGGAGCGGCTTGGCCACCACCCTCCGTACCGGGACGGGGCCCGCCAGAGCGGTACGCCGCTCGCGGAGGTAGCGCACCTCTTCCGCCTCCTCACCGGGGTGCCAGTACGGCACCAGGTCACCGCGCAACGCGCTGTCCGGAATGGGGAGTTCCAACGCGTCGCGCATCTGACGGAACTGCGCCATGGTCAGCTTCTTCATCTGATGGTTGGCGTTGCGGGACTCGAAGCCCGACCCCAGCGTGTGGCCCTTCACCGTCTGGGCCAGGACCACGGTCGGCTTCCCCCGGTGCTCGACCGCGGCCCTATAGGCGGCGTGGACCTTGAGGGGTTCGTGCCCGCCCCGGGAGTTCTCGAACAGATCGGCGAGCCGCGCGTCGCTCAGGCCCGCGGCGAGGTGGGACAACTCGTCACCGACGAAGAAGTGTTTGCGTATGTAGGCGGCGTCCCGAGCGGCGTACGTCTGGAGCTGAGCGTCCGGTACCTCACCGAGGCGGCGGACAAGGGAGCCGTCCGTGTCCTGCTGCAGAACGGGATCCCAGGCCTCACCCCAGAGCGTCTTCACCACATGCCAGCCCGCACCGCGAAACCGTGCCTCGAGCTCCTGCACGATCTTGGAGTTCGACCGCACCGGACCGTCCAGCCGCTGCAGGTTGCAGTTGATGACGAAGGTGAGGTTGTCGAGATCCTCACGGGCGGCGAGTTCCAGCGCGGCCGTCGACTCGGGCTCGTCCACTTCTCCGTCACCCAGGAAGGCCCATACACGCGACCCGGACGTGTCCTTGATGCCTCTGTTGTGCAGGTAGCGGTTGAATCTGGCCTGGTAGACGGCGGCTAGAGGGCCGAGCCCCATGGAGACGGTCGGGAACTCCCACAGCCATGGCAGGCGCCGGGGGTGCGGGTAGGACGGCAGGCCGTGACCGTCGGCCTCGCGTCGGAAACCGTCCAACTGCTCCTCGCGCAGCCGGCCTTCCAGGAACACCCGCGCGTAGATGCCGGGCGAGGCATGCCCCTGCAGGTACAGCTGGTCCCCGGAACCGTCGGCGTCCTTGCCCTTGAAGAAGTGGTTGAACCCGACCTCGTAGAGCCACGCCGCCGAGGCATAGGTCGAGATATGGCCGCCGAGGCCCAGTCGGGAACCGCGGGTGACCATCGCGGCCGCGTTCCACCTGTTCAGCGCGGTGATGCGGGTCTCCATGGCGATATCGCCCGGGAAGGCCGGCTGGGACGACGCCGGGATCGTGTTGATGTAGTCCGTGGACAGCAGCTCGGGGAGGGCCACCCCGGACCTGGCCGCGTACTCGTGCACGCGCCGCAGCAGGTACACGGCGCGATCGGGCCCAGCGTGTCTGACGACGGCGTCGAGCGACGCCTGCCATTCCGCGGTCTCCTCGGCGTCACGGTCGGGCAGCTGATCGAGTTCACTCGTCGAGGGGAGCTCTGCGGGCTGGACTGGGTCACTCATGACAGCTTTCCTGTGTGTGGCGGGAACGGGAGAAGGCGGCTGCCGGTGGGGCTTGCTTCCGGGCTCGCTTCCGACGGCCTGTGGCACTGGGGCGTTTCGCGGTGGCCCGACCGCTCACCCGTTCGTGTGGACGACGGGCTGCGCGAGCCACTCGGTGAACGACATGCGGCCCACGTGGGCATTGGCTCCGGGCAGCAGCGTTCGTTCCCGCAACTCGGCACCGAAGTACCGGGCCTGTGCGTCGGGGACGACAACTCGCGTGTCACCGCGGGCAGTCAGCACCTCGGACGCCAGCTCGTCGAGCTGACGCACGTCCGGGCCGGCGACCTCGCGGATGCCGAACAGCGGCACACCTACGGCGACATGCGCGACGGCGACGGCGACGTCTTCCGTCGACACGGGACGAACGAGAACCGGCGCAACGTGTACGCGATCGTAGTAGGTGTTCTTCTCCACCATGACTTCGATGGATTCGAAGAACGGAGTGGCCCGCACGATGGAGTGGGGAACAGGCGAATTCCGCACCATGTCCTCCTGGAGCAGCTTCGCGCGGAAGTAGTCCGACCACAGCAAGTCGGCTCCCACGGCGGAGAGGACCACATGATGCTCGACACCGGCCGCGACCGCGGCGGCCAGGAGGTTGGTCGTGGCGGCACGGAAGAACTGGAGCCCCGCCCCCTCGGTGCGCGCGGGCGCATCGGTGACATCCACCAGCACCTCGGCGCCCCGCAGAGCCTCGTCCAGACCGTCCCCCGTGATCACATCGACACCATGGTGACGTGAGACGGGCACGACCTCCACACCGTGATCACGAAGCCGCGCAACCGTCTTGGAGCCGATCCGGCCCGTGGCCCCTGCGACAACTACCCTCATCTGGATCCCTTTCCAACGACGGGGCAGCGCGCCCCTGGTGTCCTGGTGGCGGCGTAGTGGCCGCATGCACTACATACGACAGACCACGTACCACTGTTGTGACAGCAAGGGCGACAACTGTCACAGACGCAGGGCGTATCCGGTCTCCCCATTGAGGCAGCGGGTGAACGGCCTCGAATGTGAAACCCATGGAGGTGCAACAGTGCCAAGCAACGACTCGACAGGTACGCCGACCGGCGACAACCCGCGTTCCGAGGTCTGGAAGACCGCGGCGACGATGCTCCAGGATGCCAAGCCGCCGCACATTCCCGAGGGCGCCTCGGGGATGACCCTCCTGGTCGAGTGGCCGCCCGGTGACGTCGGCACCCCTCCGCACCGCCACTCGGGGCCGGCGTTCGGGTACGTGATCGAGGGCGCGGTGCGCTTCGAACTGGAGGGAGAGCCGGAGCGCGTGGTCAAGGCCGGGGAGACCTTCTGGGAACCGGGCGGAGACGTCATCCACTACCAGGACGGCAATGCCCTGCCGGACGCGCCCTGCCGGTTCGTCGTGACCATGCTGTGCGCGCCGGGCGAGCCGATGCTCACACTGGTCGACGAGGAAGAACTCGCTCAACGGGCCCACCTGCGCGCACCGCGCCCCGCGGGCTGACCGGGGTCTTCCTGTCCCCAATGGTCGACTGGTCGATGGCCGGTGAGCCGGGGATGGGCGTAGGCGGCGATCGCCAACCACGTCCACCGGTCCGCTGCTTCCGAGCTGCGAAGCCAGGTTTGGTCCAGCCGAGTGCCTGCTTGAACGGGCGAAGCGTGTGCTCGATGTCGAAGCGGTGGAGGAAGGACTGTCAGCAGCGGTCGACGTCCGCCTGGGTGGCGTCGGTGCGCGACCACCACAGCCATACCGGCTTGTCGACCCCGTCGCTGGGCAGCTTCTCCACGGTCAGGAGGATGACGGTGCCCTCGATGATGGGTGGCGGTCCGTCGTGATCAAGCCATGCGGCCCGGCGGGTCAGCACGCGGGTGCAGACGGCCCCACGCCTGCGCGGTCGCCTTCCCGTAGAGCCGGGTATCCGTGGCCGTCACGGCCTGCTCGGTGCCCCAGGTTGCCGGGTCGCCGAACTCGAACAACGCGTCGCCCCGCGCCATCAGACACGCGTGCAACTCCGACCGGAGTGGGATCAGTCGGAGGCCGCCGTCACGTCCGCTGGACTGCGTAAACGCCGATCAAGTGCGAGGTGCGTTCGACGCCGGAACTTGACTGGGATTCGTCCGAAGCCCAGGTAGACCGCTCCCCGACTACCGTTGCTCCACATGACAGCCACCGAGACGGACATCACCGAGGACTTGATCCGGGATCTGCTGCGCGAACAGCACCCCGACCTGGCGGATCGCCCCTTGAAGCTCGGAGCACGTGGCTGGGACAACCAAGTGTGGCGGCTCGGCGACGACCTCGCCGTCCGGTTGCCCTGGGCTACGCAGTCTGCGGACGCGCTGCTGCGCAAGGAACACGCCTGGCTGCCCACCCTCGCCCCGCACCTTCCGCTGCAGATTCCCGTCCCGCAGCGTCTTGGTGAGCCCTCCGAACGGTTTCCGCGGCCCTGGCTCGTCACCACCTGGGTACCGGGCGAGCCCGCCGACCACGCCCCCGCTACGCGCGCCGCGGAGGCGGCCGTCACCTTGGCCGCCTTCCTGACCGCCCTCCACCGCCCCGCCCCCGACGGGGCGCCCGCAGGCCGAGACCGCGGTGGCCCGCTGGCCGACAC
This sequence comes from Streptomyces sp. NPDC057474, assembly GCF_042802555.1. Lineage (NCBI taxonomy): Bacteria > Bacillati > Actinomycetota > Actinomycetes > Kitasatosporales > Streptomycetaceae > Streptomyces > Streptomyces sp. NPDC057474. The sequence continues at coordinate 43,268 of NZ_JBHVDX010000036.1, forward strand.
CGCCGAACCCTTCGCTCATGGGCTCGCCTCGGCCACCGAACTGGGGTTGATCAGCAACCCGGACGCCGTCCGCGCGGTCTGGGAAGATGCCGCCGCCGCACCCGACTGGGCAGGCCCAAGACTCTGGCTCCATGGCGACCTGCACCCAGCCAACATCCTGACCGCGAACGGCACCTTCTGCGGCGTGATCGACTTCGGCGACCTCTTCGCCGGCGACCCGGCCTGTGACCTCGCCGCCGCCTGGATCCTGCTGCCGGACGGCGCCGCCGACCTCTTCCACGAGACCTACCAGCCAAGCCCGGACGCCGCGACCCTACGGCGCGCTCGCGGCTGGGCGGTGCTGCGCGCCCTCGCCTGCATCCACATCGGAGACGCCGGCGTCCACGGCCGCCCCGGCGGCAAGCCCACCTGGGGCCCACCCGCCCAGGCCGCACTGCAACGACTCACCGCATCGATCCACCAGTGATCAAGCACCTCGGCGGGAGGTCAAGACCAGCTGAGGTGGTACAGCCATCGGCTCGCTCGCGGCCGACACACAGGCCTCGCCCTTTCGGGGCAGGCCAATCACCGACAGCACCGACGCCCTGATCGAGCTCGGCTGGGAAGGCCGGCGCCGCGTAAAGCTCAAGCTCACTGGTTCCGTCCTGCGGGTGGTTTACGGCTGTGAGGCTGCGGGATCAGCCGGTCCGCTCGGAAACTGAGCCGGTGGCGGCGTGGGCCGCCGAGAGGGGTCTCATGGCGGACAGCAGGGTCCTGGTCGCGGTACGGGAACGTCCACAGGATGAGGGTGCCGGTGCCGAGCAGCTGGCGCGCATTGCTGAGGCGATCGAGAAGCGGGGATTCGACGTCCGATGGGCGGTAAATGTCGCGGACGCCGAGGCGGTGCTGCGGACGGAGGCGGGGCTGGCCGCGGCACTGGTCGCCTGGGAACTACCGGGCCAAGGGGGCGCGGACGGCGAGCCCGGGGGCGCCGCCGTGCTGCGCTCCATCGGCCGGCGGTTCCAGGACCTCCCGGTCTTCTTGGTCATGACCGACGACGGCGTACGGGACCTGCCGCTGTGGGTGTCGGAGTCGGTCGTGGGCCATGTGTGGCCGCTGGAGGACACTCCAGGATTCATCGCGGGCCGGATCACCACCGCCGCGCGCACCTACCAAGATGCCGTCCTGCCGCCCTTCTTCCGGGCGCTGCGCCGCTTCGACGACGCGCACGAGTACTCCTGGCACACCCCGGCCCACTCCGGCGGTGTCGCCCTGCTGAAGTCGCCCGCGGGCCGGGCCTTCCACGACTACTTCGGGGAACGGCTGTTGCGCAGTGACCTGTCGATCTCCGTGGGGGAGCTCGGCTCGCTGTTCGAGCACACCGGCCCGATCGGCGAGGCGGAGCGCAACGCCGCCCGGGTCTTCGGCGCCGGCCTCACGTACTTCGTGCTGCACGGAGATTCCACCTGCAACCGCGTGGTCGGCCACTTCAGCGTCACCCGCGACGAGATCGCGCTGGTGGACCGCAACTGCCACAAGTCGGTGCTGCACGGGCTGGTCGTCTCCGGCGCCCGCCCGGTCTACCTGATCCCCACCCGCAACGGTTACGGTCTGGCGGGTCCGCTGCCCCCGGCGGAACTCGCGGCGGACTCCGTCGCGGCCCGGATCGCCGCGAACCCACTGACCCGGGGTGCCGTGTCGCCGCACGCTCAGTACGCCGTCTTCACCAACTCCACGTACGACGGCCTGTGTTACGACGCCCCGATGGCGGCACAGGCGTTCGCCGCGAGTACACCCCGGCTGCATTTCGACGAGGCATGGTTCGCGTACGCCCGCTTCCACCCGCTCTACGCGGGCCGGTACGGCATGTCGGTGGACGAGAACACCTTCCCCGGCTCGGACCGGCCGACGGTTTTCTCAACCCAGTCCACCCACAAGCTGCTGGCCGCGCTCTCGCAGAGCGCCATGGTCCACGTCAGGCCCGCCCCACGGGCGCCCGTTGAGCACGACCGGTTCAACGAGGCGCTGATGATGCACGGCACCACCTCCCCGCTCTATCCGATGATCGCCTCGCTGGACGTGGCGACAGCGATGATGGACGGGCCGCAGGGCCGCTGGCTGATCGACGAGGCCGTGACCGAAGCGGTCCGTTTCCGCCAGGAGATGGTCCGCATCCGGCGCCGTATCGAGGAGGCCGGCGACCGACCGCCGTGGTTCTTCGGCGTGTGGCAACCCGAGACGGTCACCGACCCGAGCACAGGCACCCGACTGCCGTTCGACGAGACCCCGGCCGACCTGCTGCGCACCGAGCCGACCTGCTGGCACCTGGAACCCGGTGCTGCCTGGCACGGGTTCCCGGGGCTGACCGAGGGCTACTGCATGCTCGACCCGGTCAAAGTCACCCTGACCTGCCCGGGCATCGACGCGACCGGCGCGACCGGCGAGTGGGGCATCCCGGCACGAGTGCTCACCGCATACCTGGCCACCCGCCATATCGTCGTGGAAAAGACCGACAGCTATACGACGCTCGTCCTGTTCTCCATGGGTATCACCAAGGGCAAATGGGGCACCCTCCTCGACGCCCTGATGGACTTCAAGGCCCTCTACGACGAGGACGCCCCCCTCGACCGGGTCCTGCCCGCACTGGTCGCCGAGCATCCCAGGCGGTACGCCGGCCAAACCCTGCGCGAGCTGTGCCAGGACATGCACGACCACCTGCGCTCTGTCCGTCTCGTCGACCTGCTGGACACTGCTTTCCAGCAACTGCCGGAACCGGTCACTCCACCGCAGCTGTGCTATCAGCGCCTGATCCGCGGCGGCACCCACCGCGTACGGTTGACCGAAGCGCCGGGCCAGGTGGCCGCCGCCATGATCACCGTCACCCCGCCCGGCATCCCCGTCCTCATGCCCGGCGAGAGCGTCGGCGCCGCCGACGGCCCGCTGCTGCGCTACCTCACCGCCCTCGAATCCTTCGACCGCTGCTTTCCTGGATTCCGCAGCGAAACCCATGGCGTGACTCTCGACCCCGACACCGGCGACTACCTCATCGAATGCCTGCGACCGACAGCCGGTGACGAAACAAGCGCCGACGCCGCACAGGAACGCCGTACCGTGACACCGGCCCAGCGCAGGCATCCGAAGGAAACCCATGAGCGGTCCTGACGGGGCGCTGTCAACGTGATTGTGCAGTTGAGTTGTTGGGGGCCGATGTGGGTTGCTGAGAGGCGATGGCGAACGTTTGCTGGGGTCCCGCTTCCAGCGCCGGTCGATGGCCTGCGGCCGGGCCGTCTCCGCCTCGCCGTCGTCCAGCGCGGCCGACGCCGTGAGCCGGTCCTGGACGACAGAATCGTGAACGCCGCGCTCGCCGCGCACTGCACCGACATCACCGAGGCCTCCCCCGCACCGCGCGCGGCCAGGAGCCGGGCTACCCGCCTCTCCACCGCCCGCTGGGCACCCACCAGCCCGCCACCCTCACAAAAACCCGCCGCCGTGCCCGTCCGGGACCGGCAGTCGGCCGCCGACCCGGCCGTGCCTGCCCTTCCTGCGGCTTCAGCCGGGGGGAGTGGGACCTCCCGCGCGTGCCGTCGCGCCACGACCTCGCCGTCATCGCCGCCCGTGTCCGTCTCCGCCATCGCCCAGGCCCTGGACTTGAAGCGGTCCCGACATGGGGTGCCGACACTGCGGACGGAGCGGTTGACGCCGGTAGTCCGTCTCCCCGCCGGGGGTCGGGGCGGCGTGGAGACGGACCGTGTGTACCTGACCGGGAACGTGTCTAGCCGAACTGGCCAGGCTGGTAGTCCCCGGCAGGCTGCTGGTTGATGACATTGATGCGGTTGTAGGCGTTGATGACGGCGATGAGGGAAATCAGGGCGACGAGTTGCTCCTCGTCGAAGTGCTTCGCGGCGTTCGCCCAGGCTTCATCGGTGACACCACCGGCCGCGTCGGCGATGCGGGTGCCCTGCTCCGTCAATTCCAAGGCGGCGCGCTCGGCTTCGGTGAAGACCTTGGCCTCGCGCCAGGCAGCGACCAGGTTGAGGCGCTGCGGGGTCTCTCCCGCCTGGGTGGCGTCCTTGGTGTGCATGTCGGTGCAGAAGCCACAGCCGTTGATCTGGCTTGCGCGAATCTTCACCAGCTCCTGGACCGCGGTCGGCAGTGTCGAGTCCGAAACCACCTTGCCGGCCGAGTTGATGTGCTTCAGCACCTTTCCCGCGAGAGGGTGGCCGAAGTAGTTGAGGCGCGATTCCACGGTGATCTCCTTGCCGTGTGGCGGATACACACCACTGACCGGGGTGGCCCCGCGATGTGTGACAAGAAGGCCGGTGTGACGTGCGTCTCACGCCTTCGTTTCTCGGCGGCCCGGGCATAAGGCGGCTCTGGCTTGACCGGGACGAAGATGCAGGGAGAAGCCGTGCATCAGCTTGGGGTTGGACGCGAAGCCCGTACCTGGCCGGGCGACGGTTGTCCGATGTCGACGAAGACAGGCCCACGATCCGGGCGGGGCCGTCCGTCGCCCGCGGTGTTGTGCAGCAGTGCCCGGGCCACGGCGTGCGCCTTGACGACCGCCCGGTCGGCCACTGGTCCCGCGTGCCGCCGGCGTACGGCGGCGGTCCACAGTTCCAGCCAGCGATCGAAGTACTCGGCGCGAAGCGGGCTCTTGGAGTGCAGGTCGCGGTGTGCGCGGAGGGCGTTGCGGCGGTAGACGCCCGGGGTGAGCAGGGCGCTCTCCCAGAAGTCGGCCATGACGGGCAGATGGGCGGCCATGTCGACCCGGGCCACCTCCGTGAACAGCGGACCGATGAGAGGATCACCGAGGGCCTCGTCGTAGAACGCCTTGACCAGTCGCTCCACGTCCTGCCGGTCCCGGATGTCGGGGAGTTGCCCCGGTGCGGCGGGCGGCTGCCGCCGGTCGTCGTGGGTCATGCGGGTCCTCCGAGGGCGAATGCGGCCAGGAACAGCGCCACCAGTTTCAGGACCTCGCCGACGACGTACAGGAGGTGAAGTCGCGAACGTCGTACGGGAAGCCCGTTGATCAGGCGCTGCGCCCTGCGATCCAAGCGGGGGCGGAGCAGCAGCATCTGCGCGGCCAGAATCGCCGCCGCGGGCAGGAGTACGAGTGCGGTGGGCCCCCGAGTGACGGCCATGGCGCAGGCCGCCACCAGCAGAATCGCTTCCATCCGGTTGAGGGCTTGGAACACCACCCGCCCCATGGCCAGGCCGAGAGGCAGGGTGATGCCGGTTGCCCGGAACTTCAGGGGGGCCTCAAGGAAAGAGATGGCCATGACCGCACCGATCCACACGCAGCACAAGTAGGCCGACACGTTGGCAGTGTTCATGAGCGCACATCCTCAAAACCGGGATCGACGGTTGATGTCGTGCCCGCCCCTTACTTGTCGAGCCAGAGATCGGGGCCGAAGACCTCGTAGTGGATGGCGGAGGGGTGCAGCCCCTTGGTCAGCAGCTCGCCCCGCACCATGCGCATGAAAGGCAACGGTCCGCAGAGGTAGGCGGTGGTGTCGGGGGCCGGGGTGAGGTGGTCGAGCGTGGCTCGGCCGGCGAAGACGTTGGTACCGGGGGAGTGGTGTGCGTCGTTCTCGTACCACAGGTGAAGATCGGCACTGGTCAGTCGGCTGACGAGGTCCGCCTGTTCGTCACGGTGGACATGGTCGCGGGGGGTCCGGTCGGCGTGAAGGACGGTGACAGGACGCGAGGAGGACGTGAGGGCGAGGTGGTCGAGCATCGACAGCATGGGGGTGATACCGATGCCGGCGGAGGCGAGGAAGAGGGGGCTGCCACCCTCGGGCAGTACGAGGTCACCCGCGGGCAGCGAGACATCCAGGATGTCACCCACCTCGGCGTGGGCGTGCAGCCAGGACGAGACCTCGCCGTCCGGGACGGTGCCGTCGGCGGCCTTCTCGCGCTTGACGGTGATGCGCCAGGTCTTGTGATCGGGTGCGGTCGACAGGCTGTACTGGCGGATCTGGTGGGCGCCATCGGGTAGTTCGACGCGGACACTGACGTACTGACCGGGCCGGAAGGGAACGGTGGGACGATTGTCGGTCCGGCGCAGGACCAGGGAGACGGCGTCGGCGGACTCCTGGCGGAGCTCGGCTACCTCCATGCGCCGCCACACGTCGCCGTTCTCCACGCCGGCCTCGGTGTACAGGCGGGCCTCGATGGCGATCAGGGCGTTGGCCATCAGCCAGTAGACCTCGTCCCAGGCGGCGCCGACCTCGGCGGTGACGGCATCACCGAGGACCTCGGCGACCGCTCCGAGCAGATGGCGTCCGACCAAGGGGTACTTGTCGGCGGTGATGCCAAGTGACACGTGCTTGTGGGCGATGCGCGCCAGGATGGCGTCCGGGCGTTCGTCGGGCCGCTCGACCAGGAGGGTGGCGAAGGCCGCCACCGAGCCGGCCAGTGCCTCGCGCTGGGCGCCGGTGGCCTGGTTGGTCCGGTTGAACAGATGCTGCAGCAGCTCCGGACGCTCCTCGAACAGCCGCCGGTAGAACAGCTCCGTGATCTCGGTCAGTGAGGCGCCCACCACAGGAAGCGTTGCCCGTACGACGGGGGCCGACTGCGCAGAAAGCATCAGACACACTCCTAGATCGATGTTGATTGAATTGGTAGATAGCATGCATATTTTTGGTCGCGACCTTTGCTTGGTGGTCGTGATCCAACATTGTGAACGGTGGGGCCGCGGGTGACGCAGGGCGGCGGTCCTGTGCGGTGTCGTCGGCGGTCGGGCGGTCAGTCCGGGTGAGTGCCCAGCGCCACGAGTACCGGTCCCGTCGGTGACGTCACCAGATCGGCAACGGTCACACCGTTCAGTGAGGAGTAAAACGCCTCCTGCGCCTCTCGTAGGGCCCGCCGCAGCCGGCAGGCGCCTGCGAGGGGGCAGGGGGTGTCGCCCTCGCACACCACGGCTTCCCGGTCCCCCTCGAGTGTCCTGACCAGGTCCCCCACCGGGGTGCTCCGGCCTACGTCGGTGAGAGCCAGCCCGCCATTGCGCCCGCGCCGCGCCTCGATCACCCCAAGATGCTGCAACTGCGCGATGGTCTTCGCCATGTGCGTATAGGGGACGTTCATGGAGTCGGAGATCTGTCGCGTGGTCAGCAACTCCTCGCCGTCCACGACGGCCAGGCGCATCACTGCCCGAAGTGCGAGATCCGTGTATCTGGTCAGCCTCACAGCGGCAGACTATCAATGTTGCATGGAGGATGCGTATTTCGAGGGAGTGGTATACGTCTCGGCAGACGGCAGACGGCAGACGGCAGACGGCAGACGGCAGACGGCAGACGGCAGACGGCAGACGGCAGACGGCAGACGGCAGACGGCAGACGGCGTAGGGCAAGGCGGCAGGCGGCAGGCGGCAGGCGGCAGGTGGCAAGGCGGCGTAGGGCAAGGCGGCAGGCGGCAGGGCGGCGTACGGCAAGGCGGCTGAAGGTAAGAACGGCCGCGCGAGGCGCCCGGCGGTCCTGACGTGCTCGAGTCCTTCCGCGCTCACCGGCACGAGTACCGGCTGCCCGGGGGTGCCGAGCAGCGTGGCCATGTATACCGTCCCGGCGCCCGGGAGGTTGTTGCCGCCCTGGTAGGCGGATGACATCGTCTCCCGGCTCCCAGAACGTCTCTCCAACCTTGATGACGCGCTGCGGTTCGCCCTCCAGTTCGAAGGTCGTCTCGCCCTTGATCACGTAACCGAACGCCGGGCCGGGGTGTCGGTGCGGCGGGGACCCGCGCTGCCGGGCTCCAGGGGGATCAAGACTGTCGTTGAGGAAGTCACCTTCTACGGTTGTACTGGGTCTCATCCACAACTTCGTGACGGTTCGGGGCAGCCGTCGGGACCGTCCGCCGGTCGCGGACACGTCCAGGTGCCGCCGCACCGTCGACGTGAGCAGCGCATGCGCACTGGCTCCGGCGTGCCCCGCAGGCTCTGCGTCTGCGACTCCCGGCCGGCCCGCGCCAGCGTCGTCGGCCGGTTCGGCCGCACCTTGTCCAGCTCCACCCGGCCCAGGCGGAACGCGGACATCTCATCCGCCCGTTGGAGGGATTTCGCGTGGCGTGGCGGGCTCCGGCGCGAGTCTTGCGGACAGAATCTGACCGCAAGACTTCCTACGGTCGTCGCATGACACAGACGCAGAAGATTCTTGTCACCGGTGCCACCGGAACTGTTGGCCGTCAGGTCGTCGCCGAACTCCTCGCCCGCGGCCACGCGGTCCGCGCCCTCACCCGGGATGCGTCCAGGGCCGCTCTTCCGGTCGGAGTTGAGGTCGTCCAGGGCGATTTGGCCGAGCCCGACAGCTTGATCCCGGCCCTGGAAAACGTCACCGGCGTCCATCTGATCACCTTCGGCGGGGCCTACTTCGCCCCGCTAGAGACCGGCCCGCAGATCCTGGACCTGGCCCGCGCGGCCGGCGTATGCCGGGTCACCGTGCTGCATGGCGGCGGGCCGTCCCCGCTGGAGGACGCGGTGCGTGCCGACGACGGTGTGGACTGGACCGTGCTCATGCCGGTCGAGTTCATGGCCAACGCCCTGGAGTGGGCGGACGGGATCGTGGCCTCGGGCGAAGTCCGCGAGCCGTTCGTCTCCCGGCTGAGCGCCATGGTGCACGAAGGTGACATCGGCGCTGTCGCCGCGGTCGCGCTCACCGAGGAGGGCCACGCGGGCCAGGAATACGTGATCACCGGCCCCGAGCTGCTGACCGTCGGCGACAAGGTGGTGTCGATCGCTGCAGCCCGGGGCCGGGCGATCGCCCTCATCGAACTGACCGAGGAACAGGCCGTCGCGCAATGGCGGGCGGCGGGCCACCCGGAGGACGTGATCGGCTTCCTGCTCCAGGCGTACGGGGACACCCCGGTGGTCGGCCGTACGGTCGTCGACACTGTCGAGAAGGTCACCGGCCAGCCGGCCCGTACTTTCGCCCAGTGGGCTGGGCAGCACGCGGACGCCTTCATGGCGACAGCCCCCGCGTAGTACGTGGACTTCAAGGTTCGGGGCCCGTCACTCCAGAATTTCCGTACTCACGACGATGGCCGCCTTCCTCTCCATATCCCAGCCTGCCGTGGTCAGCGGCATCGGAGGCGGAGGCTGTGAAGAAACGCCCAACTTCCTGCAACGGACCGTGCCTTGGGTGCCGACCCACACCGGGGTCCGGCGGCGGCCGCCGGGTGCAAGGAAGCTGGTGGGCGTGACATTTGACGGGAGCTTCCAGCGGCAGCCCGCAGTGCACCCCGCAACCACCTGACCTGGCCCCGTACGACGGGACGCCCGCGCCACTCGCCGTGAGCGCGGGTCTCCTACTGTGGGAGGGGCCCAGCTCCATCCGGCCAACAAGGAGGATCAGGTCGTGAACGTCGAGATCCCTGCGCTCGTCCGCGACACCGCCCCCCAGTTGGGAGCCGGCGTGCCTTACGCCCTGAAGGTTCTCGCCGGCCGACTGGCCGACGCCCCGGACATGGGCCGGCCCTCGCATCTGCCCGGCATCCTCACCGTGATGGTCGACGGCGACCTGTTCGAGGACTGCCCCGCCCTGGCCGTCGGCTACATCCGCGAGCCCGACCGGATCGAGGTCCGGTACGTGAACCTGGCCCCCTCCGCCGAGCCCGCCGCCCCTGCCCAGGAGCAGGAGCAGGAGCAGGAGCAGGAGCAGGAAATCGAGCAGGAGCAGCGTGCTGACCCTGCGGGTGACGCGGTCACCGTACGGCAGATCGCCGACGCCTGGCATCGCGTCACCCGCTGGCTCCAGCACAATGCCCCCGATTCCTACGCCGCCCTCCGGGCCGGCGCCGGCCCCGCCGCCATCGCCGCGCTGGAAGGCGACCTCGGCGTTCGGATACCCGTCGAGCTGCGGGTCCTGTGGCTGTTGACTGCGGGCGATGACGGGGCCAACGGTCGGGGATGCCTGCCCGGCAACCGAGCTCTGATGACTCTGGACGCCGTGTCCGCCGCCTACCGGTTGAAGAGCAACTCTCAGGCCAGCCAGGAGACTTACAACGCCGACCGCCCCGAAGACGAGCGGATCACTGTGTGGAGGCCGACCTGGATTCCGGTTGTCGCCCTCGGCCCGGCTGACAGCACCTCGGGTCTGTACCTGGACACCGCGACCGGCTACCTGGGCCACTGGTCCCGCTACGACGAGAGTCCCGACGACGAGCTCGACACGCTGGTCACCTACCTGGAAGAGGCCGCCGACATGCTGGAAGCCCCGGCGCTGGCCACGCGGGACAAGCCCGGCCTGGTCGGTGGGGCCCTGGTGTGGGGCAGCAGTCTCGACCCCGCACAACAGGACCGGTGGCAGCTCCTGACCGGCTGATCACACACGCGCAGAGGGCGGTCCTGGGGGCCGCCCCCCTTCCGTCCTGCCTCCCGCCACGACGGCGCCCCGATGTGCGCCTGCCGGATTCTGCGCGCTCGGGACCGCCGACGCCCGCACCGCTCAGTAGCGCTCGGCTCGATCGTTGCCGTACAGGTGTCCGCGAGGAGGCGAGACCTGCTCGGGGCCGGCGCCGAACTGCAGCTGCTGGGCCCGATGTTCGGGACGTGCTGACCGGACCGACCGGCACGGGTGCCATCCGGTCAAAGGTCCTGTCCCGGCTGCGCGCCCATGTCTTCGCGCGCTTCGCCTGCCACGCCATGGCGGAACCCGCGTCGCCCTCCACCAGTCATCTGCTGGTGCACGGCCATCCCACCGACCGCTCACCGTCACCGATGTGTGCGAGATTCGGGACGATGCACGGGTTCACGCATCCCCCGGGCCGCACACGGACGGCCCGTGTCCGGCGAACGGCCAAGTGCGCTCCCTGGTCGGGGCGCTGTTTCAGACACCCGCTGCTGCGGGAGCTGATATCCGGTGAGTCGCCGCCCGGCTGGTGGCTGGCCGCGTACGGACGAGCCGACCAGGCGCTGCGAGACGCGGGGGCCGGCCCTTTGGAGCGGGCCCCGTACGTCGTACGGTCGGCCGAGCCCGGCGACCTGGAGGCGGTCCGGCTGCTGTGTGAGGCGGCCGAGCGCACCATGTACTCCGTCCCGGCGACTGCCGCGTCCTGGTTGCGGGCAGCGATGCGGCTGCTGAAGCCCACCGCCGCATCGGGTGAGCCGAGGCTCGGCGTACTGCTGGCGCTGGCGCGCGCCCTGGGGCTGACCGGTGACCTAGCCGGTTTCCGGGAAACGCTCGGTGAGGCGCTGGAACTGCTGCCACCCGACCAGGGCGGGCGGCGGGTGGAGGTGGTGGCCCTGCAGGCGCAGGTCGAACGCATCCTGGGCAACGTCGGCGAGGCCCGCGCCGTCCTGGAGACGGAGCTGGGGGCGTGGCCCGAGACCAGCGCCGTCGCCAGCCCTCTGCGGCTGGAGCTGGCGACCGTACGGATGATCCAGCGGGCGTACGACGAGTCGGCGGCCTACCTGGACACGGCAATGCAACACGCCACGCGCACCGGCGACCGGGGGACTCGCACCGTCGCCGCCGCGTGCCGGGCCCTGGGCGCGGCCTACGACGGCGAGACCGTGGCGCATGCCACGCATGCCACGCATGCCACGCATGCCACGACGGACGTGGACGCGATGGAGGACGAGGAGCTGACCGCCTTCCTCGATCCGCCGAGCCAGCTGGGCTGGGCCGAACTGCTCGCCGAGCGCTACGACGACAGCGTCCGCCACATCAGCCGAGGCGTCCGGATCGCCCGGCGTACCGGGCAGAGTCATGTCCTGCCCTACCTCCTCCTCGGCCACACATGGGCGGTTCGTGAGGTCGGGGAACTCGCGGAAGCGGTCGAATCGGCGGAGGACGCCGAGGAGATGGCGTATCTGCATGAGTGCGGCCCCTCGCATCCGGGCCTTCCGTGATCGTGGACGGCCCCGGCATCCCATGGCGCCGATCCACGGACGGCGAGATCAGTGCCGAAGCGACGGCTTCATCCGTCGACAGGCTGCCTCTGAACCCCCGCTCCGGCTCCGGTACCACCTGCTCATGTACTGGCGCAGGACACTAGGTTAGACGCCGGTCTGTCCGTCGACGAGTTCACGCACGACATCGAGGTGACCGTTGTGGCGGGAAATCTCTTCGATGAGGTGGAGGACCACCCAGCGCAGGTCCACGTGGCGGCCGTCGCCGATAGGACGCTCGGCCGTTGAGTTCAGGTCGCGGTCGGCCACCAGGCGGCGATAGCGGGCGCTCTGTTCCTCGTACTCGGCGAGAAGCTGGGGCAACGGGATGTCGACCGCTGTCCGCATCTCGGGGTCGGGGTCGTCGTCGGTCGCCTTCGTGAGCGGCCCCTCGGGCTCCTCACCGAGAAACATCACCTGGACCCAGTGATGCTCGACCCATCGCAGGTGGCTGATCAGCCCGCACATCGTCATCAACGGTGAATTCGGGAGCGGTGCCTTGCGGGCATCTTCCTCGGACACGCCCTCACACTTGGCTCGCGCCGTGTCACGGGCGTAATCCAGGAAGGTGGCCAGCTGCGTACGTTCGTCCCACGTGGGGGGTGTATCGGTTCGTTGTGTCATCGCGGGTGAGGTTTCCACAGCTTGGAGGCGGTGTCGCGTGATTTAGAAGCCGCGCAGGCAAGTGTGGACACTCTTCTTCTACGCTGCGGGGTCTGCCAAAAGAGCGGTGTAACTGGGGTAGTTGGGGCTACTGACGGGCCGCCGAGAGGCGGCCGTCGAAGGTGATGTCGAACGCGTTCAGTGCGGTCTTCCAGCGCATGGTCCAGCGGGCTTTGCCCTTGCCTGTGGGATCGAGCGACATGATCGCCATGTAGACGCACTTCAACGCTGCCTGCTCGTTCGGGAAGTGCCCGCGGGCCTTGACCGCCCGCCGGATCCGCGCGATGTCGAGGTCAACGTCCCTGGTGGGGCCGCTTGCTCGCTGTCCGCAAACGACTTCCAGGACGGGTGTCGCCTATTCGCACCCAACGCAATTGGCGTCGGTAGGATCAATGGAACCGTGGTTGGCGCCAAGATTGATCTTGCTGGCTACTCGTCCTCCGAGCGCTGGAGGACCTGGGCCTGGAGGCGTTCGCGAAGTTCGGCTTCCTCAGGCGTCAGTTGGTCGTCGGGGCGCCGGAGGCCGCCCCCAGCGCGGGTGACTCCCCGAGCAGCGACAGGAACGGACGGACGACCCGTCCGCGATCGTACGGTGCCTGGTCAACGCGCAGCAGTCCGGACCCTGTGCCTGTGGGTGGTGTCGGGCTTGGGAGGGTGGGTCTTGCGGCCGCTCAGGCGGTGCAGCCGCAGGGCCAGCTGCAGTTCGAGGGCTCTTGTGGGGGTGTTCCAGTCCGGGCCGAGAAGTTGTGTGACCCGGTCCAGCCGCTGGACCACGGTGTTGACGTGCACGTGGAGGGTGTCCTTGGCCTTGGACAGGCTTGCGCCATGTGCGTAGTAGATGTCGAGCGTGTGGGCCAGCTCGGTGCCACGCTGCTGGTCGTATGCGAGAACGGGGCCAAGGAGGCGCTGTACAAAGCCGTTGGTGTCCGATCGGTTGCCGAGCAGGACGCCGAGGAACCCCAGGCCGGCGATGTCGGCGCCGTCTCCGGTACGGCCGAGTGCGTGCAGGGCGTCGAGGCAGCGGCAGGCTTCGGTGTACGTACCCGGAAGCTGTTGGGGGCCGGTGGCCGGGCCGGCGGATCCCACGGTGACGGGTGCACCGGCTGCCTGCCCGAGGTCCCGGGCCAGTTCGGCGGCGAGTGCACCGGGATCCGATGACGGCACGAGGAGTACGACGTGGCCGTCGCGGACTCCCGCCAGCCCACCCAGCGAGCGGGCCCGGCGTACGGTTTCCGCGAACAGGTGTGAACGCGGCTCGTTGTCCGTGTCCAGGGTGAGCACGGCGTAGGGCTGGGAGAGATTGATACCGAGCTTGCGCGCGCGGATGGTCAGACTTCCGGTGTCGTGGCGTCCCCCGGGCTGATCGAAGGTGAGCAGGTCATCGAGGAGTTCCCCGCGGACACGGTCCTCTGCCTCGGCCACAGTGCGGCGCAGCAGCAGGAGGAGAGCGGCGACCAGGGCGGCGCGTTCGAACAGGCGCCGGTCGGCGGCGGTCAGGTCCGCGCGTCCGGTCAGGACGATGCTGCCGAGGAGCTCCGAGCCGGCCAGTACGGCGCACACCCAGGTGCCGTCCACCGGGACGGCATGGCCACCGGTGCGGGAGGTGGCGATGCCCTGCGGGGATGGGGTAAGGGGGTCGGTGCCGGCTCGGGCCAATTCGGTGCCGTCCGAGTCGTGGAGGGTGAGGCCGCCCCCTAGGGCCTGTGTGAGGTCGTGATCAATTTCGGGTTCTGGTCCCGTGTGGGGGCAGGACCTGATAGGACGCTGGGTGTGACACGTAGGCAACTCA